>CAJUNG010000022.1 GCA_910587725.1 uncultured Bacilli bacterium | reverse complement strand
ATATTCAAATTAATTAATCTTTTTATTTAGTGAGTACTTGACAGGTACTAATATCATTCATCCTCTTCCTTGATTTCTTTTAAAATTGCTTCGATTTTTTCTCCGTACTCTAAAGACTCATCGAAAATAAATTTTAGTTCTGGTGTATGTCGAACTTCTACTCTCTCACTAAGTTTTCCGCGAATAAAAGAGCTTGCTCGATTTAATGCTTTTTGCGTACTATCTAAAAATTCTTTATTTCTAAGCGTATAATACACTTTAGCAAAACTAAGATCATTCGTCACCTCTACATCCGTAATTGTCACATATTTTATATCATCATCTTTAATTTCACTAAATAAAATATAACTAATTTCTTCACGAAATAAATCATTGAGTCTTTCTACCTTAACTTGTTTCATATCTTCTCCTAACGTTTGATTTCTACTAGTTCGTACGCCTCAACAATATCATTCTCTCGAATATCTTGATAGTTTTCTAAAGTAATTCCACAATCATATCCTTTGCTTACTTCTTTAGCTTGATCTTTCTCACGTTGAATTGAGGCAATTTTTCCTGTATAAAGAACGATACCATCTCGGATTAATCGTGCCAAACTTCCATTTTTAATAGTTCCCGAAGTAACATGACATCCAGCAATATTTCCCACTTTTGAAAACTTGAAAATTTGACGAATTTCTAATTGTCCAAGCGTTTTTTCCTCGTATTCTGGCTCTAGCATTCCCTTCATCGCACTTTCCATATCTTCAACTAATTTATAAATGATGTCATAAAGACGAATTTCAATTCCTTTTTCTTTTGCAGAAGCTACTGTTTTTGCGTCTGGTCTTACATTAAACCCAATAATAATAGCATTACTTGCCTGTGCTAAAACAACATCGCTTTCTGTAATTGCCCCAACACTACTACGAATAATATTAACTCTTACATCTTCAACTTTAATTTTTTCTAAAGAGCTTTTTACTGCTTCAGAACTACCATTGACGTCTGCTTTTACAATCACCTTGATTTCTTTTAGCCCCTCTTTAATTGAACCAAATAAATCTTCTAAAGTCATTCCTGACTTATTCGTATCAGCTGCCTTCATTCGCTCTTTTCTAGTTTCCATCACCTGTTTTGCCTGTTTTTCTGTTTCAAACGCCATGAATTTATCTCCTGCAGAAGGAGGAATATTTAATCCTGTAATTTCTACTGGAGTAGAAGGACCTGCAACGGTAATTTCTCTTCCATAATCATCTTTTAACGTACGAATTTTACCAATCGTCGTCCCGGCAACAATCGGATCTCCTAAACGAAGTGTTCCGTTTTGTACCAAAATCGTTGCTACAGTTCCAATTTGTTTATCAAGACGAGACTCAATTACAGTACCACTAGCATACCTAGAAGGATTAGCTTTTAACTCTTGCATTTCTGCAACTAATTGAATAGATTCTAAAAGTTCTGGAATTCCTTCTTTCGTTCTTGCAGAAATTTTAACAACGATGGTATCTCCACCCCATTCTTCTGGAGATAAACCATATTCCATAAGTTCTCGCATAACTTTTTCTGGGTCGGCCCCTGGTTTATCCATCTTATTGATGGCAACAAGAATCGGAACTCCTGCTGCTTTAGCATGGTCGATTGCTTCTTTTGTCTGTGGCATTACACCATCATCTGCAGCGACGATAATAATGACAATATCCGTAACACTTGCTCCACGAGCACGCATTTGTGTAAATGCTTCATGTCCAGGAGTATCAATAAATGTAATTTTCTTTCCGTTCACTTCTACTTGATAAGCACCAATTGCCTGAGTAATTCCTCCAGCTTCCCCTTCTACTACATTCGCATCTCGTATAGCGTCTAAAAGAGAAGTTTTTCCATGATCGACATGTCCCATAATCGTAACTACTGGAGGTCTTTCTTGTAAATTTTCTTCTTTTTCTGTAAGTTCAAAATTCTCAAAATCAGTAAGGTCTACAGTTTCTTCTTTCTTCACTGTTTTATTATAATCTACAGCAATTAACTCAACAACATCTAATGCCAAAGACTGATTGAGATTGGCCATCACGCCAAGACCCATTAATTTCTTTAAAATCTCACCTGCTGAAACAGAAAGAGCGTTTGCTAAACTCTGTACGGTCATTCCTTCTTTATATAAAACGACATCGCTAGAGACTTCCTCCTCGTTAGACATTAACTTTTCTTTATGCTTATACATCTCTTTTTTATCTTTTGAAAATTCTTCTTTCGTCGATGGTTTATTTTTATTCTTTTGCCTCTTCTTTTGTGACTCTTTTTGATAACCTTCAGCAAGCGTTTCTACTTTTTCAAAAAATTCATCATCGTTGTAATCATTTTCAAAATGCTCTTGATTGTCTTCATTTTCTTTTGCGATTTCTCCATCTAAGATGGTAATCTCCTCATCACTTAGCGCCTCTTCTTCGCTAGTTTTTGGAAATCCTAATTTCTCACAAAGAGCAAAAATCTCCTCTTTAGTTTTCGAAACATCTAATGCATATTCTAAAACACTCATCATTTTGCTTCACCCTTCCTTTCACTTCTTGTTTCCATTTTACCTTAATTAGAAAGTAACGTCAATGCCTCCTCATAAATAGAATCCGGCACTTCTACTTCTAAAGCACGATTTAAAAACTTTCCTTTTTGGGCTTTTAAAATCACGCTTTCCTCTTTTTTTAAATAACATCCTCGCCCATTTAACTTTCCTGACAAATCAATTTTTACTTCTCCTTCTGGTGTACGAACAATACGAAGTAAATCTTTCTTTTCACATCTTTCTTTAGTCACTGCGCAAGTTCTCATAGGAATTTTTCTTACCTTCATAGTTTATTCCTCATTTCTGAAGACAATTCCTAATTCTTTCGCTTCTTCCTCAGTTTTTATATCGATCCGATAATGGGTTAGGCGACTAGCAAGACGCGCATTCTGCCCTTTTTTTCCAATCGCAAGAGTAAAGTTTTCTTTATCTGCAACTACCATCGCTTGTTGTTTTTTAGGGTCTAGTATCAAAACTTTTAAGTTTTTTGCCGGAGCAAGAGCATTTTCAATAAATTTCGCCGGGTCTTGGTCATATTTAACAATATCGATTTTTTCTGGAGAAATTTCTTTTAAAATATTGCTGATTCGACTTCCCTTTTCTCCGATACATGCACCGATTGGGTCAATTCTATCTCTTTCTGAGTAAACGGCAACTTTACTTCTAGAGCCTGCATCCCGTGCAACAGAATAAACAAGAACATTACCATCATTAATTTCTGGAATCTCAAGTTCAAATAAACGTTTTAAAAAGCCATAATGATTACGTGAAAGTAAAATAAACATTCCTTTAGTTCCTGATTCTACTTTAGATACATAAACTTTAATTTGACTTTCCATTTCGATTTTCTCTCCAGGAATACATTCTTTCTTAGGAAGAATTCCATTGCTTCTTCCAAGGTTAATATAATAGTTATCGGTATCTTCTAATTCGACTTTACCAATTAATAATTCATCTTGCTTGTCTCCTAGTTCTTCGGCGATACTTTCTCTTTCTGCTTCTCTGATTTTTTGAATTAAAACCTGTTTGGCTGTAGACGTTGCTACTCGTCCAAAATCTTTTGGTGTCACTTCAGTATCAATAGTATCCCCAATTTCTAAGGTTTTATTGATTTTTCTCGCATCGGTTAAACTAATTTCAATATCCTCATTGATATAACGTTCAGTATCGTCATCTGTTAAATCTTCAACTACAGTAAGATAAGAATAAACATGAATCTCACCTGTTTTTCTATCAATGACCACTTTGGAATTCGGTAGGGAGTTATTTCTTTTGTATGCAGCCATTAAAGATGCTTCCATCGCATCAAAAATAATGTCTCTATCAATTCCTTTTTCCTTTTCGATTAAATCGACAGCTTTTAAAAATTCCTTATTGTTCATGTGTAATCTCTCCCTTCTCTTTGGCATAAACATCTAAAGTATATTCGCCTTCTATAAAATCTAGTGCATCTACAATTGGATTCAATATTCTTGTTGCCTTAACCACCGTCTTTAAGTCAATGTAATCCTCTTTACGGTCTAAAACGATAGTTAATGTTTTCTCATTATTTTCTTCAGTTATCGATACATCATCAATAAACACGTTAAGGTCATTTAGTTTATTTCCTAATTGTTCTAATAACTTCTCCTTCATTTTTACCTCCCATTTAATAGGAAAGAGCGGGTCACCCCACTCATTTCTAAATATATTTTATCACAGGTTTAACAAAATGCAAAGTTTTTTCTTGGAAAAATTTACGCTTTACCCAAAAACATCCTAGATAATTATCCATAATCTTAAAAATACAGAGTTCAAAAGTATTAAAATCTAGTAATGTTTAAGTCAAATATTGGAAATTAAAAAATTTTTAATCAATGCGTAATCCTATCCTTTTGATTTCTATCCATGCTAAAATGATTAACCGTTTAAGACTATCTTTTTACTTTACAGAAGCAATATACCTCAAACAATTTATACAAAAATTTTAGACTATATTTTTCTACTTGTTCTTTGAAATTGAAATTCTTCATCATCAGAGAAATCTGGCATATAAATAAAATCCGCATTTTTAGCTACCTTTTGACTATAAATATTTTCCGCATCAATATTCATAATTACCGTATTAATATCTCCTCTTGATAATAAATAATCACTAACCTCTTTTACCAATTTGCTGCCAAGACCTTGGTGGCGATACTATGGTGATATTCCATAATAAATTGTAGTAGCCATCACATCTTCACGAACTATGCGATGGGAAATGGAAAGATAACCAAGAAATTGCCCCCCATCTTTAACTACAAATGTATGATTAAAAATCGAATCACTATGGTTTACACTTTCAACATGCATTTTTCCAAAAAAGTTTTGGAACAGTTCATCACGATATAAACGATTCAAAGACGCAAAATCTGATTTAGCACATTGATGAAGCGAAATTAATTGAAAATTTGGCAATTCCATGACATTTCTCCTTTAAAAAACTATCTAACAGTTTAGATTAATATTTGTATTGTAATCATTATACTTTATGGATAAAAATCAGTCAATCTATAGTAAAGATGAATTAAAAGTCCGAATACATACAAAAATCAAAAATAAAAGTGAATTAAACTTTAAATCATAGAAAAATAAATACACCATCATCAATAAGAAAAAGAACTTCTAACCTAAGGAAAGAAATTCTTTTATTTTTATAAAATGATAATTACAACACCAGCAAGTAAAATAATAACAAATAATTTACAAGCAAAATCAAATTGACTGTTTTTCTTCGTATTCTTAGTTGTCTCTGTTTTACTATCTTCTTGTTTCTCTTGATTTTCCTGTTCGTCTTTTACCTCTGTTTTATCTTCAGAATTTTTATCATTTTCTTCTTTTCCTTCTTCATTCTTTGAAGATGAAGATGTATTTGACGAAGATGATGGCGTATTTGAAGGTTTTACTGTAGGTTGAACAGGAGTTGTTGTAGGCGTATTACTTGGTCTAGGAGTTCCTGTTGGAATTGGTGTCTCACTAGGAAGTGGTGTAGCAACAGGTTTATCACTAGGTACTGGACTTTCACTTGGTGCTGGCACATCACTTGGTGTAGGTGTTACCGTTGGTACTGGACTTTCACTTGGCGTTGGCACATCACTTGGTGTAGGTGTTGCCGTTGGTACCGGACTTTCACTTGGTGTTGGCACATCGCTTGGTGTAGGTGTTACTGTTGGTACTGGACTTTCACTTGGTGTTGGCACATCGCTTGGTGTAGGTGTTACCGTTGGTACTGGACTTTCACTTGGTGTTGGCACATCGCTTGGTGTAGGTGTTACCGTTGGTACTGGACTTTCACTTGGTGTTGGCACATCGCTTGGTGTAGGTGTTACTGTTGGTACCGGACTTTCACTTGGTCTAGGAGTTCCTGTTGGAACTGGTGTTTCACTAGGAGATGGTGAAGTTGTTGGAATAGGTTCCTCACTTGGCGTTGGTTCTACCTCTTTTAATGTAATATCTTCAAATAAGTTGAATGCTCTTGCAGAAAACCAATTTCCATTTGTTCGGTCAGCAACAATTTTAATATATTGTACTTTCTTCGCATCAGCAATAGCAAAATCTTTCGTATTTAAGATTGCATCAGCAATAGTATTTGCTTGATTAGTATAAGTGATATTTTTTCTATTAGTTAACTCTTCAAAGTTTTCTCCATCCATACTTCCATAAATTGTTCCATCATAGATTTTTCCATTTCCTCCACCAGCAGGAACAAATTCTACTGAGGAAATGTATCTTGGTTCATCTAATTTAATGATGATATATCTTTCTGTATCTGTTCCATTCCATGCAGAATGGTATCTTGTATTATAATTTCCATCAATTGCCTTTGCTGCATGACCTTGTTGAGCAGTTGCTTCTGTAGATACGCCATGAATAGAAAGATGAGAAATCGATACATACTTTCTAGTATCTGGTTGTGGATTGTAAGTAAAACTATAAGTAACAGCATCACTTGGTAAGTATACACCGGTTGCACCAATTCTTACTTGTACTGTAGCATCTTTAGTAAGGTCTGGCTCAGCAACTCGATAAGAAGTCCATGCTTCATTCTCATTCATTCGCCATTCATAAGTATCATTGACACCAATCACACGATTTTCTAAATCATTATTATAAAGTGTTGTAGGCGTTTGCGACTTTTGAATATCAATTTTAAAGATGTTCTCATCACTATAGTTAACACCAACGATATGTACATAAATGTCATTTTCTTCAGTAATCATCGCAATTTCTTCTTTGGTCAATGAATGTTTATGTGCTTCTTCAGCAGTAAAGCTTACTTCATTCCATGTTTGTTTTCCATCTAAACTGTAATCCCAACGAATACCGCTTCCATCAAAACGGCTAGATAAAACAAGTTTTCCTCCATCTTCTCCATCAAAAGAGAACATGGCTAAAGAAGAATCTGTTTTACCTAATAAGTAAGAAGCTAAAAGTCTAGTAGCACTTGGTTGTAAAACTTCAGTTCCATTATAATTTTTTGCATCATTTAACGTATTCGTAAGTAATAAAGAATATTTGAACTGATAAGTATTTGAAGTGAACTTAGATTCTAGTTTTGCCATTAAGTTAAAGAATGGTAATGGGAATTCTAATAACGCATCAGCCATTTCGCTAGCTAATTGGTAAAAGTCTTCCTCTGTTTTAGTATCATCATTTAAATATAATTCAATTAATCCATACCATGCATCAATATTGAAATCTAAAGCTTTGATTGCTTCTTTCAAATAATGCTCTTTCATTGAAACATCACTAGAATAAGCATCAGCCATCATCACATATTGATTAGATAATTGATATTGGTCAAATCGGTTCATTGCTTCTTGTGCCATAATGATATAAGGAACGTTGTATCCTTTAACATAACGTTTATCATTTCCCCATCCAAGAGGTAATCTTTCACTTTTTTCAGATAACGTCCATCCACTTACGTCATTATCAATATTCCAGTATCCTTCTCCGTTTTCATTTTGATGATAATAAATGATTGCCGCATGACCAGGTTGCCCAATCACCGCAGCAGGAATTCCGTGAACTGCACGAATGTTAGAACCTGTTTTAGAAATACCACCACAAACAGCACCAGTATTAAATTCATTTCTAAAGTTCATCCAAACTTTATAAACCATATTTCCTTCTGTACTATAAGTTACTCCGTATTTAGAAAAGATTCCATTATATTTTTTATCCCAATATTCTTTTCTTTCTGCATCATGGAAAACAGGATTTGCATAATTTGGCCAAACATAAGCCATATAAGGATGTGGTGTTAAATAGGTCCAAGCACGAGTTGGATTAGCATCAATTTGCGTTTGGGTATAATCATGTAACCACATAATTTCTTCATCGTCTAATGCTGTATTCATGACATATCTCATTTCCTCTACGGTATAATGTTCAAACCATCCAGTAATATCGATAGCGTCAGTAACTTCAAATCCTCCATTATCGTATAATTCTTTATATAAACGATAACGAGTAACTGCATCAGATTGGTTTTCTTTAGCACTTGGTTGCATCCATAAAGCAACTTTTGTAGAATGTGTTAAAGATAAAGCAAATGCCATTCTCTTATAGACATCCCCTTTAACAACCCCGTATTTTGAAACTTCAGAAATAGTCCAATCATCTCGGAAATTTTGATATAATTCAACGAATACTTTTAATGATTGTAAAGCACTACCACTAGGTTTACCACCCATAATATATAATTTTAAACTATCAAAGTCATTCATTAACCATTCTAAAGTCTCTCTAAATTCATCGCTATATTCTGCATACATTTGTAAATTATCGTATCCGACAGTCTTTACAAGTTCTCTTTGGAATAAAGCTAACTCTTGTTCACGACCAGTAGTTCGTTTAATAATATTTTCATATTCTCCAAGTGTTTTAATAAAAGAGATTGGTTCATGACTTTCTTGATAATCTTCTTTAACTAATTTTGCATTAGCATAAACACAGTGGTCTGCTGTAGCATTTCCATTATTATGACAATATAATTTTAAATATTTCTTATCTTTAATTGGAACTTTAACGGAAATCGCATCACTATTTCCTTTTAATACTGGAGGTTTAGCATCTGTTTGTAATTCCCAATTTTCTCCATCAACAGAAGTATAAATGGCAAACTTAACTCCGTTTCCATTAGAACTCATACTAGCATCTACTCCTAAATAAGAAGTAAAATAATCATATTCGTATTCACTTAAATCATAGATAAGTGTAGAAGTTGCATGAGCAAGAACACCTTTAATAAAACTAGTTTTCTTTCCATCCACAAGAAGTGTAATTAATCCGTTATTCTGATTACTTTCATAATTTTGGTCTAGACGAACTTCACCCCAACCAACATTCGCAGAAACATAAGGTGTATCCGATAAATAACGAAACATTTCTGTATGATAAGACATATAAGTATAAGCAAGCGTTTGATTACTTTCCCCGTCTTCCTTCTTACCTGGCATCATCACATTACCTAATAAGATTAAGAAAACACCTAATCCGGATAAAATCTGTATACTTCTCTTTGTTCGATTTTGTTTATTCAACCATTTCATGATATCCCTCCTAAAATTTGCACTCATTATACTATATTTTTACGATTTTGTCAAGCATTTTTTAATTTTTTTAAAAATAGAAGTACAAAATAGTATATAACAAAATCGCAAAAAATGCGTATGCAAACTCCTTACTGTTCTTAAAAACTTTTCATGTCCCCTATTATAACGCAAAACGTGAAACAAGGAAACCTTCTAAATCAAATTTTTCAAGAAAAAAGTGAAATAACCACAAAAACTATTCTGATTTAAAAATACGCATAATTAAAGTTGGTTGCGCCATAATAAAGTTTAAATCAGGGAATATCTCTTGTGATAGTGCAGTTGCATATTTCGAACGATAATGTCTAAAGCAAATATCTAAATCGGCAGCACCCGTAATACTTAAAAAAATCTCGCGCTTTAACCGTAAAATTTCTTGAAAAATTGTATCATCAATCATATTTGGCGTAAACACATAATAAGAAGCGTCAAAAGGAGATAAATCACCACCATGAACAAAATAGCCTAATTTCCGATTGGTATTTTTTTCTAATAGTTGTAAAAGTGTCCTAGAAATCGTATGAACTTGTACTTGAATATCATCATATTGGTTTAAAAGCGTAACAAGAAGCGAAACGTAGTCTTGGTTATAAGCAATCAATCCTTTTAAAGCATCTTCTGATGACACATTATAATCCATTGGCACTAAATTGAGTAAAACCAACGTATCTAATTTTAATGAGCGAATCTTATCTAAAACTTCCTTCAAGGATAAGACTTGATGAGTATTTTTATGTTTTTCTAAATTTAATACCGTAATATTCTCAACCGTTGCCGGACTATAAACAAAAAGTTCATGACTTTTATCATAAACGACATTAAGACTGAGTCCATCGACAAATTCTTCCTGTGCAACTTGGTGATAAAATTCTTCATTCGAATAATAATCCGTTTTATGGGCGATAATTTTCACCACTCCACCCCCTATCACATTTTACGAAAAGCCCCATAAAAATATGTTACAATAAGAAATGAGGTGAATCGTATGCAAAAAATCGGAATTATCGCAGAATACAATCCCTTTCATCATGGTCATATCTATCACTTAGAAAAGATTAAAGAAAAGTATAAAGAAGCAATGATTGTTTTAGTACTGAGCGGAAACTTTACCCAAAGGGGAATTCCGAGTATGATAAACAAATGGGAAAAAACAAGAATTGCCTTAGAATATGGAGTTGACTTAGTCATTGAGCTTCCCTTTCCTTTTGCTGTACAAAGTGCTGATACTTTTGCAAGAGGAGCAATTGAAATATTAAAAGAAATGGAAGTCGACATTTTAGTGTTTGGTAGTGAAGAAAATGACAAAGAAAAATTAATTCGCTTAGCGAAAATCCAAATAGAAAGTACCTATCAAGACTTAGTTCAAACTTATATAAAAGAGGGAGTTAACTATCCAACAGCACTAAATCAAGCCCTACAGTTTTTTAGTAAGGAAAAAGTAGATACCCCAAATGATTTACTAGGACTAAGTTATATGAAAGAAATTCTGATACAACAAGCAAATATCCAAATTGAAACGATAAAAAGAACAAACTCCTATCATGAAGAAAAACTAAATGAAAAAATCTCTAGTGCCACAAGTATCCGTCTTGCCCTAGCAAATAAAGAAAATATAGAAAAGCAAGTGCCGAAAGAAACCTTGGATGCTTTAGAAAAACAAAAGTTTTTTGCCGAAGATTATTTTCCCTTACTCACCTATAAGATTTATTCTAGTACGAATTTAGCCGAGTATCTAAGTGTAGAAGAAGGATTAGAAAATAAAATCAAAAAAGAAATCGATGCCGCTTCTTCCCTTGATGAGTTAATTCAAAAAACGAAATCAAAACGTTATACTTATAACTATATAGCAAGAATGTATAATCATATTTTGACAGATTTCAAGAAAGATACCGCAATCTCCTTCCAACATGTCCCCTATCTTCGCATTCTTGGCTTTACCCAAAAAGGAAAACAACTATTAAATTCTCGAAAAGGAAAAACGAGTATACCGATTTATACAACATTTCAAAAACAAGAACCAGGGTTTCAACTAGAAAAAAAAGTAACGAGTATCTATGCAAGTATATTAAATCCAAAAGAAAGATTAGAGATAATTAAAAAAGAGTATCAAACTGCCCCAATTCAAAAAGAAGTTTAAACACCCTTAACAATCAAATAAATGACTACCAAAATCGCAACGACGACAGCAAGAACAATCTGCACTAAAAATACTTTAGGATTTCCTCCATCTTCATCATCCCATTCATCTTTATTTTCCCCTTCACCATCCACTAAATCTTTAGCACTAAGTTCATTCGTCATCGTAAAAAAGGACGCATCTAAATCTAATTTCTCTTTTGCTTTATTCTGTTCTTCTTTTTGCGAAATCTTTGCTTTCCACTTATTCTTAAATTTTGAAGAAACTTGAGAAAGCGCTTTACCTTTTGTAGGAGAAACAGGCGTCTCTTGAGCAAGTTCTTCCCTCACTTCATCTAACTGGATACTCTCAAGAGGAATATCCGAAACATTTTGATTTTCTTCTTGAACTTCCTTAACTTTAACTGCTGGCATGAAGATTTCTGGATTTTCTTCCTGTTCTTCAATTTTTTTGGCTTTCCGTTCTTCTTCAATCATCATTTTTGTTAATTCTTCACTAATGATGGTATTATCCTTTTCTGTAGGAAGTAAATCTCCAAGTAACTCTGTTTCTTCTTGTTTTTCAATATCAGAAGCAAGGGTATTTTGATAAATCGTATCAATTAAGTCGGTCAGTTCTTGTTCTTCTTCTACCGTTGGACGTTGTCGTTTTTCTATCGTTTCCTCAATTTTCTCTAACCCAATTTCTTGGATAATATTATACTCAGTTTTTTTTAAATTCCGTTTTTCTTCTAACGCATCGACTTCAATTCTAGATTCTTTAGCATTTTGTAAAGCTGTATTAATATCATATTCACGTTTTTCATCCACCATGAAAATAGAGGGAACTACCTCTTTTTCTGCTGGACGCATGCGAGGCGGTTCCTCATATTTTACTTCCTTTTTTACAAAGTCGGTACTACTTTCAATGACTGGTTCAATGGATGTAATTTCTTTGTAATCGGAATAATCTTTAATTTCTTGATACAACTCTTGATTTCTAGCAATTCTAGACTTCGACGAGCGTATTTTTTCATCGAGTCTCTCCATTCTACTAGCCATGTTTATCCCCTACCTCAACTATTATAGTTATATCACAAATAGAAAAAAGTCGCAAGTTTTTGTTGTAGAAATATCTCGGATTCGATATAATGAATAAGGAGGGAAAAAAATGAAAGCAAAAATTAATAAAGACGCTTGTATCGGTTGTGGTGCTTGTACCATGATTGCTAAAGATTTCTTCTGTTTTGGAAGTGACGGACTTGCCGAAGTCAAAGAGGAAATAGAAAAAAAAGATGAGGAAGAAATGTCCCCTGTACCTGAGGAACTAGAAGAAGATGTAAGAAGCGCTATGGATTCTTGCCCAACAGGAGCAGTTGAAGTAGAGGAATAAAACTTGAAGGAATAAAGCTTTTGATTCAAGAGTGAATAAAATAAAAGTGTAATCATGAATTATCGCAATATGATTGATGGTTACACTTCTTTTTATTTTAAAACGAGAGAAAAATTAGTTTCTAGCATTATAAATGGAAACTAGATGTATCCCAAGACATAAAACATAAAAATCAGAACAATAGTCAAAAGACTAGCAAAAAAAAGAAGAAGATTTAGATTTTGACCACACCAATATTTGTTTAAAAATTTGATGAGGTATCTCTCTTCTTCTCTATCAATAAAATCTATACAGCGGTAACAACAAAGGCAATATATAGTAAAAATACAGTAAAAATGGTTGTAATAATTCCTGCTTGAATCTTTTCCGAAGTACTACTTTTAAACTGTACACCAAGTAAAGCAGTCATTAAAACACCTCCGATAAGTCCACCAATATGTGCGGCATTATCAATTCCTGTCACTAAAAATCCATAAATTAAATTTAGCAAAATCAAAGGAATAATCTGACTTTTTAAAACCGTTCCTAAATAAAGACGATAATGATATCCAAAATAAAGTAAACTTCCTAAAAGTCCAAAGATAGCTCCACTTGCACCAATCGATGCATAAGAAGAAAAGGACATCGATAATAAATCTCCAATCACTCCCGCAAATAGATAAATCGTTAAAAACTTTACATGACCTAAATAACTTTCAATTTGTGGACCAATCACATAAAGGGCATAGCAGTTAAACAATAAATGAAAAACATCGCCATGTAAGAACTGAGAAGAAAATAAACGATACCACTCACCTAAACGAACTAACGGACCATAAAGACAAAATTGTTTTAACACTGTATCATAGTTTCCTAAAAGCGTTGTACAAAAAAAGATAAGAACATTAAGTAAAATGAGAAAGTACGTCAAGTATGGCGTCTTTTTTTTGAAAGTTTGATTAAACTTCTCCGCATTACTTTGATTTGCCTCATTAATATCTTCAGTAATCTTAAGAAATAATTCCATTCCTCTTTCTGTAAAAGTTAACTTTTTAGACATATCGGGAAAATCTTCCTGTAAGACATTTAGATTTTCTAGTTTTCCTTCTTCAGTTAAATCGATACTCATCAAATGCTTATCTGGATGTAGATGGGCATTTTCTCCTAGATTCATATAAATACTTAAAATGTTCATTTCCCATGAAAACGTCTTTTTCTTAATACTTTTAGCAATTCTTTTGGCTTTAAATAAATCAAAATTTAACTGTTCATCATTGTGAATATAATTCGAAACAATTCTTACGATTTTATAGTTTTCTTTCATGTTTTCTAACCAAATTTCATTCTCGGCACCTTGTAAAATCACCGGATTATAATTCTTTTCTGTGATAAAGTAATGTAACAGTTTCATTACCAACGTATCTTTTTCACTTGCTTCAAACATGTTTTTCCCTTACCTTTCTAATTCCTTCAGTTTATCTTGCATTTCTTTTGGCATATCGACTTCAAAATAAATTTCTTCTTTTGTTCTCGGATGTAGAAATCGAATACTTTTAGAATGTAAAAACTGTCCAAATGGTGTCGTCTTTTTTCGTTTTCCATAAAGTGGGTCATTGAAAACAGGATAACCAATGTAAGAAAAGGATACACGGATTTGATGGGTTCTACCGGTATCTAATTTACATTCTACAAAAGTCATATCGGAAAATCTTTCTAATACTTTAAAATGGGTCCGAGAAGCTTTACTATTAATTTCTGTCACCGCCATTTTTTGTCGGTTTTCTACATCTCGTCCAATCGGTACTTCAATTGTTCCCGTAGCATGAGGAATTACCCCATCAACTAAAGCAACATAAACTCTTTCTACTTCTTTTTTCGCAATCATATCGCTTAGTTTCTCATGAATCTCATCATTTTTAGCAACAACCATCAATCCAGAAGTATCTTTATCCAAACGATGGACAATTCCTGGACGGATGGAATCTTGATGACTTAGTTGAAAGCGATACAAAAGAGCATTAACTAAAGTCCCCGTATAATTCCCAGGAGCAGGATGTACAACCATTCCCGAAGCTTTATTAATAATCAATAAATCATCATCTTCATAAATGATATCTAGAGAAATATCTTCTGGTTCAATATCTTGTTCAAAGGATAAATCCGAAATAATTTCAATTTCACTTCCTAGTTTTGTCATATCATGCGAACTAGCAATCTTTCCATCGACAAGAACGAACTTCTCTTTAATTAATTTTTGTACTTTACTTCGGGAAAGACCTAAAGCCTCACTCAAATATAAGTCTAATCTTATCCTCTCTTTTTCACATTTCATTTTTCACGTCCCCTTATCTCTTCAAAAATAAGCAAGAATACACCGATAACTAAAAAAATATCAGCAATATTAAATATAGGATAATCGTAATTAAATAGTTGAAAATCTAGAAAATCAATCACTCCTCCTCGAAAAATTCGGTCTACCAAATTTCCAAGCAGTCCACCCAAGATAAAGGAAAGTCCATAAATCTCTAGTTTTTCTCTATATTTCTCCCGTTCAATATAATAAACAAAAAAGCCTAAAAATGCAAGTCCTATCAATATTAAAAGGAAAACATTCCCCGTTAAGATGCTAAATGCACCACCTGTATTTTTTACTAGTGTCATCGAAAAAAAGTGAGGAATCAAAGGAATACTTGTACCCAATAAGAAATTTTGCAAAAGTCCTAGCTTTACTATCTGATCAAGAAAAAAGATAAAAAAAGATATTTTATAAATCTCTTTTTTCATTAGCACCCACTACTTTTATGGTTGTCACATCGCAAGCAAACCTTATATTCTAATTTTTGATTTAATCCCTGATAATCTGAATGTGTTGGGGTATTATTTGTAATTTTAATTTCGCCAGTACACTTTTTATTCGTCTTTTGGTCAAAAATTTCATTCATGAATTTATGGTCCGTCAACGTAGATAGGGAAACGACTACAGAAGCCCCAATTTTAGGAATATCTAAGCAATAAGACTCACCTAAGACAGAATTCTGACAATAAGTAAGTAAACTTTCGCTAGATGCTTTCATCGTTTTTTCAGCCTTTTCATAATACTCTTCAATCACATCATTTCGATAAGAAATATATGAAGCAACAGCAATGGTACTAACAATTCCCAAAATCACAATCACACCAAGTAATTCAATTAAAGTAAAGCCTTTTTTCATTAGTAAAACCTTCCTTCTATTAATAGAATAACACAAATAGGAAAAAATGTAAAATGATAGCAATCGCCAAAATAAAAGAAACTTTGCGATAAAATCATTAGGAAAGTTTCTTATTTGTTAAGGATAAAAGAATTATCCATCATCAATACGTATCAATTACATAAGGGTTTGCTGCTGTACCATTACCACTTCTTACGAAAACATTAGATTTTAATTTAATGATTGGACGTAAACCAGAGCTGTCATTAGTAATCGAACCAAACCAAACTCTTCGAGATGTACTACGTGCATCCCAATATACCTGATAAGATGTATTATTCGTACAAATTGCTGCAAAACTATAAATACTACCATTATCAATTAATGTATTACCATAACCACATTGAGTATTTCCGTTTACTTGCGCACACATAATCGCACCACTAATGGTTGGCGTATAAAGATATCCCCCACCAGTCCCTGTTGCTTGCTTAGTAATTCGATTAAAATCTGTATTATTAATCGCCCAAACATCACTGTTATTCGTACAATCTCCATCTACAAAATTCTTATTACAATATTTTTTTGCACGAGTATTTGCCAAATTAATATAAGTCGTATTATTTGCAGAATTTGTGGCCGTTGTACATTCTGGACTTCCAGCTGAAATCAAATAAGCACGGTTCCCCTCGGTATAAGCAACTCGCCATCCACTTACCTTAAAACTACCATAACTGCTTAAAGAGCACCAACCTCCACTAGCACCATTTCCATTAGCATTATAGCCTTTACAAGAGTTCGCACTTTCTGCATTCGCACCGGTTGTTGCAGTACCATTTAACTTACAGCCATTATTTCCTACATAAGCAACATAACTTCCCTGTGGTACCTGGAATAAATAGGTAAACTTCGTATCTGTTGCTTCCACTTCAACTTTATAACTTAAACTTTTTCCCATAACTCTTTCTTGATTTGTTAACGAGTCTTTAAGCCAAAGCCTTAATTCATAATGAACCGTAGCATTTCCAGGAATTTCACCAATGTCAATGTTTTTGCTATCTGGTACATCAGAAAGTAACCGTACTGTACTCTCTCCATTTTTCGTAATCCCTAGTTTAACGTCTTCTAAGAAAAGTTTATCTCCTACGGTCGTATCTACTAATTTTAATACATAAGAAGTCACTAATCCTGTATGATTCACTAAACGAAATTGATAAGCGTTATCTTGAATTAAACCAACCTCATCATACATTGGCACAGCATCACTAATCAAAATACCATCATTATCTTCTTCGAGTGTGACATTCATATCCACTACTTTGATGATATGCTTTCTATTTCCCTGCATCTGTATTGTCCAAAATGCAAAACTTGCACCTAAAATAATTAGAAAAGCACCTATGATTAAACAACTAATCATGATGATTTTCCTTGGATTACTTCTCATCTATACTCACTCCTTAAAAGCACGGCTTCTATTATGCTTCTAAGAATATCATACCCCCCCCCCACCTCGTTTTGTCAAGAAAAAAAGAAGTTATTTTCTTGCGTCAAACTTCTTTCTTTGTTCTGTATTCAATATTTGCTTTCTAATACGAATTCCAGCTGGTGTTATCTCTACTAACTCATCATGATTAATATAGTCAAGGGCATACTCTAAGGTGATTGGACGAGGTCGTTTCAATACTACTGTTTTATCGGCAGATGCAGCACGCATATTCGTAAGTTGTTTTCCTTTTACCACATTGACTGCTAAATCATTTTCACGATTACATTCACCAACAATCATTCCTTCATAAACTTCAATTCCAGGCTCGATAAACATTACCCCTCTATCTTCTAATTGACCAAGGGCATAAGCAGAAGACTTTCCATTTTCTGTCGATACGAGAACACCTAGTTTTCTTTCCCCAATTTGAATATCTTGAAAAGGTCGATATTCTTTAAACGTATGATTGATGATTCCATAACCTTTTGTAAGTGTCATAAAATCGGTCATAAATCCAATTAGGCCCCGAGAAGGAACTAAATAGTGAAGTCTTACTTGATTCTCAAAGTTATTCATCGATTCCATAACCGCTCCACGAACACCTAATTGTTCAATAATTGAACCCACCGTATCTTCAGGAGTTTCAATTTGTAATTCTTCCCAAGGTTCACATTTTACACCATCAATTTCTCGCATGATAACTACTGGTTTAGATACTTCCAATTCAAATCCTTCACGTCTCATGTTCTCAATCAAAATAGATAAATGTAACTCTCCTCTACCAGAAACTAAGAAACTTTCAGCATCCGCTGGTTCTACCTTTAAGCTTACATCTCTTTGCGTCTCTTTATATAAACGGTCTTCAATTTGTCGAGCAGTTAAAAACTTTCCTTCTTTTCCAACAAATGGACTAGAATTTGTTCCAAAACGCATTTGTAAAGTGGGTTCATCAATATGAAGACGTGGAAGCGCATCTTCCTTCCCTACCTCACATAACGTCTCCCCAACGGAAATATCGGCAAGTCCTGCAACGGCAACAATATCTCCAGCTTCTGCTGTCTCAATTTCTAAACGACGCATTCCAAGATATCCAAATAATTTTTGTACTCGGAATTGTTTAACACTACCATCAAGCCTTACACAAGATACCATTTGACCAACTTTAATTTTTCCATTCTGAATACGTCCAATACCAATTCTTCCGACAAAGTCATTATAATCTAAAAGTGCTGGTTGAAATTGAAGAGGAGTACTAGCATCTCCATTTGGTGCAGGAATTTCTTCAATAATAAGGTCAAGTAACTCTGAAAATCCTGGTGTTTGGGTTTGTAAGTCATCGGATAAACTACAAGTTCCATTCAATGCACTCGCATATACGACTTTAAAGTCTAACCATTCTTCATCCGCACCAAGTTCAATAAACAAATCTAATACCTCATCAACTACTTGTGCACATCTTGCCGATGGTTTGTCCACCTTATTGATTACGACAATCGGTTTAACATGTGCTTCTAACGCTTTTTTCAAAACGAATCTAGTTTGTGGCATCGTACCTTCATAAGCATCAACAACTAGAATTACTCCATCTACCATGTTCATAATTCTCTCAACTTCTCCACCAAAGTCGGCATGCCCTGGTGTGTCTAAGATATTAATTCGATAGTCCTGATAATCAATTGCTGTAGTTTTTGCTAAAATGGTAATCCCACGTTCTCTTTCTAATTGATTAGAATCCATAGAAACGCCAGACGTATCTTCATTATCACGGAACATTCCACTAGATTTTAATATTTCATCGACCAAAGTTGTTTTCCCATGGTCAACATGAGCAATAATCGCAACATTTCTCTTTTTCATCTCTCATTACCTCTTTCCGAACAGTCCGATTATAGCACAATTAAAATAAAAATACTAGCCCTTTTTTTAGAAAAATAAAGATAAAATCACCAGAAAAAACGATTTTACTTTTTAAAATCAATCGGCGTCGATACTTAAATTTTTAAGTCATTCTTCCTTCATTTCCACAACGAGACCAAAAATCAAGTACAAGTGCTAATCAAAATTCAAAAAATAGGACTTCTTTTGTAACTATTACGCTTTTTTTGTCACTTTCTTCCATAAAAAAATCCACCTAATCCATTCTAGAATTAGGTAGAATTAAAACCATAATGAATCAATATAAAATTTTTTCCTAAATCAGATCTTTCTAATCTGCACCAACAGTCAAAATAAATGTCTCAAGAGCAATATTTTGGTAAGTATTCCCCCGTTTGACATCCAAATCAATTTGTGCCAGATGTTTTAAGTAATGAAGAAGTTTCTTCTCCTCATAATTTCTAACAACCCCTCTAGCAAGTTTTACTGGATACGGATGACTGCCGATAATCTTACCAATTTCTGTATCATTCAAATTCTTCTTCATCAGAACTTTCACTTGATAATAAAGACGAAATCGACTAGCTAATAACACCAAAATTTTAATCGGTTCTTCATTATGTAAAATCAAATCCTCATAAATCTTGAATGCTTCTTCCCTTTTACCCGCAATAATCGCATCAATCAGATGAAATATATTATCATCTTCTAAAGGAATCACCAGTAGGTCAATATCTTCTTTGGTAATCTTCTTTTGGTCAAAACAGTAAAGCTTTAATTTTAAAAGTTCCTGAAAAACACGTTCCACATTTCCCAATACTTTATCGATTAAATATCTTTTTACCGCATCATCCATGGAAAAATCGTCTAAGTTCTCTTGAATTAATGAAAAGGCATCCAAGGAAGCTTGGATAACCTTCGCCTTTTCTTTTAACAATTTCACTTGCTTTTTTCGCTCATCTAGTTTTGTCGTAACCAAAATGAGAATATTTGAAGGATTAGGATTTTCTAGATATTTATCTAACAACGAAGTATCTTGCTCGATTACTCCAGTTGGCCTTTCTGCCGTAAGGAAATACGCATTTTCAGCAATCACAATCTTTCCTTCTGAAAGAAAGTTTAACGTATCCAAATCTTCAATCACACGGGAAATAGAAACTTCTTTTAAGTCATATCGCACGCTTTCAAAAGAGGGATACTTAGAGGTTATCTTCAAAATCTCTCGATGCACTAAAAAGCTATCTTCTGAAGAAATCACATATAAAGTATTCATACTACTCACCCAACGTTTTACGAACTAAAGCTAAAACATCATCCACAAAGTCTAAATGGGAAATTCCTCCTTGAGCAAAAGTATCACTTCCCCCACCAGTACAATAAGAAGAGAGTGTGTCTTTTAGTAAACGACTTGCAGAAATATTTTCAACACCACTTTTGACAATAACACTAGCTTTTTGTCCACAAACATTAACAAAGAACACAAATCCATTCATCAATTGATTGCAAAGCTCATCTGCTTGTGTCTTTAATGTTTTCATATCTTTATTTTCCACTTTCAAAATTAGCGCTTGCACATCTTTAATTTTTACGGTTTGAGAAAAGTACTCTTCTGTCTTTTTCGCATCAACTGCTTGTTTTTCTTTTTCATAAGCTTTCTCTAAGTTTTTGACTTCTTGTTGCAAAGTTTCTAATTCTTGTTTTTCAAGAACAATTTCTTGATAACTAAGAACATCTCTTTCGACTAACTTGAATTTAAACTTCAAAGAAATTCCATCCGCTTTTGCTTTAGATACAATCTCTTTAGCTTTCATTGCCAGTTTCAATTTTTCATCATTATACGGTTTAACCTCTTCAAATAAAGCATCTCTCACTTGATCTTTCGTCACCGCAACGATTCGGTAAACATTACTTCCTTTACTTTCTAAAGAGCAAATGGCAAAATGAGAAATATTCGCTGAATTTTGCGTATGACATCCTCCACATAGTTCCATCGAATTTCCAAACCGAACTACACGAACAATTTTACCATACTTTTCTGTAAATAGTGCCATTGCTCCAAGTTCTTGTGCTTGGGAAAGGGTCATCTCTTCAACTACTCGAGGAATTTTCTCCTCAATCATTTGATTGACCAAACGCTCAACTTGAACTAATTGTTCATCTTGAATTTTTCCTGTATAAGTAAAATCAAACCGTAAAGATAAATCATCGACTTTACTTCCTGCTTGTTTTATCGTATCGCTAATTACGGTCTGAAGAGCATATTGAAGTAAGTGTACAGAAGAATGGTTAATGGCAATTTTCTCTCGTCTTGATATATCGATATTGCAACTAACTACATCGCCTTCCTGCATTTGTCCATCTAAAATTTTTACTTCATGCAAATTCTGACCATTAGGAGATTTTTGAACATCGATAACTCTAGCTTTAAAATTTTCTCCAACTAAAAGCCCAGTATCCGCAACTTGCCCTCCACTTTCTGCGTAAAAGCAAGTTTTATCTAGAATAACAAATCCCTTTTTCTTAAGACTAGAAACCCTATTTTCTCCTTCTAGCAAACAAATAATTTTTCCTTTTTGTTTGACTTTATCATAATAAAAGTCTGATTTTTCTGTAAATTTTAATAACGATTCATTTTGTCGATTCATATTGGCTAGAGTTCTTCTGGCATTTCTTGCTATATTTTTACTTTCTGCTAAAAGTGCATCAAAAGCATCTCTAGAAGTCGTGAATCCTTTTTCTTCTAAGTATTCTAAAGTAAGCTCGAAAGGAAACCCATAAGTATCATAAAGTTTAAACACATCTTCTGCCGAAATTTCCTTAGTATCTGCATCTCTCATCAACTGCATAAGTCTTCTTTCACCCTGATGAAGAGTTTTAGAAAACAGTTCTTCTTCTTCTAAAATTAACTTCTTAACGTTTTCCTTTGAGGATACCACTAAAGGATAAGCATCTCCCATAATGTTTACTACTTCATCAACTAAAGGATAAAGAAATATTCCATTTAATCCTAGTTTTCTTCCCATGCGGACACTCCTTCTTAATAGTCTTCTTAAAATGTAACCACGTCCAACATTTTCAAAACTAGCACCATCGGTAAGTGCCATAGTAATTGCTCGGATATGATCGGCAATGACTTTAAATTCCATCTGCCCATTATATAAAACACCACTCATCTCTTCAATGGCTGAAATTAACGGAACAAAAAGGTCTGTATCAAAATTGGAGTCCACATCTTGAAAAATACAAGCCCATCGCTCAAGTCCTGCTCCTGTATCAATATTTTTACTAGGAAGTTCGGGATATTCATCACGAGGAAGTCCAGTCTTTGCGTTAAACTGACTAAATACATTATTCCAAATTTCGACAAATCGTTCTTGTTCTTCATCATTTTTAAAGTGTTCGAATGCATGACCATCTGTATCATATTTCTTTCCACGATCATAAAAAATTTCCGAATCTGGTCCACAAGGTCCTTCGCCAATTTCCCAAAAATTTTCTTTTAAAGGAATTAAATGTGTAGAATCTACTCCTAAAGAAATCCATTTTTGATAAGTTTCTTTATCCTCTGTATAAATCGTCATATAAAGTTTTTCTTTAGGAATCGCAAAGTATTCTTTACTTGTTAATAATTCAAAAGCAAATTCAATCGCTTCTTCCTTAAAATAATCACCAATAGAAAAGTTTCCCATCATTTCAAAGAAAGTTTGATGACGTTTGGTTAATCCAACATTTTCAATATCATTGGTTCGAATACATTTCTGGACACTAACAATCCTCCTATTTTCGGGAACTTCACTCCCATCAAAATATTTTTTAAGTGGCGTAACCCCAGCATTAACCCAAAGTAGAGAATCATCAGAAACAGGAATTAAAGATGCACTCTCCATCCGTTTATGACCATGACTTTCAAAAAACTTATACCACATTTTTCGAATTTCGTTACTTGTCATCTTTCTCATTTTTTCTCCACCTCTCTCACAATTGTTAAAGCTTGTTTTTTTAATTCCTCTAATGACGTATTTTGAATAGAAAAATCGTAATCATGATAATTATCTAATGCCGTTTCTGTAATATGCTTAGATAAATCTCCTGCTAAGCCTTGAACATTATCTTCGCGTAGGATTTGAATAGAAACTGCACCCATAGAACTTCTCTTTTTAATTTCCTCAATTTCTAAAGGGAAACGTACATCAGGAACAATAAAATCATCATAAAAATTTTCTAAAACAGAAATATCTTCCATTAATCGCTCGATATGAAATAACGGTTTTCCTTGTTTTTCACGAATAATTTCGGTACCTAGTTTTTGAAGAAACTCTCTAGGCTTAGTCTCATCTTTCCCATCCCAACCAAAATAATCTTTACAGTAACCTTTTAAGGTACGCATAAGCTCAATGACACAAACCTTTCTTCCTCGAGACTCAAGAAAAGATGACAAATCAGAGGCAAACGTATTTTTCCCACTTCGGGCTTTTCCCGCAATTAAATAAATCATGAATAATCCTCCTTTAATGAAAACAAAAGACCCATCGTAGGAGCAGTAAATCACCGCGGTACCATCCTACTTAGATCTCTTGTTGATAACGGATTTTAAAAATCCTTAAAAACTCCATAAGTAGCTTTCGAAACGCTTTTTTACTTATTTTCACCAATCCTAAGTTCTCTTTTTAAAAGAAGCCTTTTCTACTTTTCTTATTTCCTAGTTCTTTTAATCATATTTGATTTTTTGTAGTAGCTCATATTTCTCATTGTAATAAAGAAAAATCGTTTTTCCAATTGCAATAATTGGTGTTGCTAAAATCATTCCTAGTATACCAAAGAAATGTTCAAAAAGCAATAGACCAATCATAATTGTAACGGGATGCAAACTCATCGTTTTTCCCATCACAATCGGTTGTAAGAAATAGCTTTCTAAGATTTGACAAACAATCACTGATGCAAGAGTAAACACCCCCGTCATTGGACTAAAGGAAAAAGCAACAAGTACGGTCGGAACTCCTCCAATATAAGGACCCACATAAGGAATAACATTCGTAATTGCACAGAAAAGTCCAAATACAAGTGGTGCTTTCATTCCTGCAAGTGTAAGTCCAATCGATTGAAAAGTAAATAAAATAAACATAATCAGTAAAGTTCCATGAACGAAATCTTTTAAATTTACATTGAGTCGGTCTAATAATTCACTAGTTTCTTCTTTATGCGATTTTGGAATCATATTTAAAAAATGCACACGAATATTCTTAAAATCAAATAACATATAAAATCCGATAATGAATCCAAATACTAAATTAATTCCTCCAGTAATTAATGTAGATAAAACATTCATAATCATATTAGGAAGTCCAACAGTTAGGGAAGAACCAAGAGTGTTAATCGCATCGTATACTTTTATCTCAATATCGGCAAGATCATAACCACTCATATTCGAAATGGAATTAAAAATACCATCGATTTGATCTTTTAAATAATTCATAAATGACGGTGTACTGACAATCAAATCATTAACTTGTTCAGTAATGGACGGAATCGTTAAAAATCCCAAAATAACAAAGAATAAAATAATCAAGACAAAGGTAAAAACTGTACCAATAACACGGTTTACTCCCTTTTTTTGTAGTTTGGTAACAAACGGATCACAAAGCCAAGCAATCGTAAGTCCAATAAATAATGGCGAAATCACTTTCAATATCGTCTTCACGAAAGGAATAATTTGCCAATTCCCAATTAATAATGTCGCAACATAAATTGCTAAAACAATTGCTAAAAAGTAAAGAATTCGAAGTACGGCAACACCAATCTTAATTCCCTCATTAATTTTAGTCACATTTAACTTTTCATCACTATTTTTCTTTAACATTTTCATCATCCCTCTATTTTATTGATTGATACCACTCATTTAGTACTTCTTTTAAATAGAAGTAACCTTGACTAACTCCATCTTTTATCATATCCCAAGTAAAGCCAAATGATTCCTTCATATTTTTAAAATCGCGTCTTGCTTCATTACAAGCTTCTTCACCAACAGTATCACATAATTTAGCTGTTTGTTCTAAATATAAAAGTGCAGCTTTTGCTTTTAAGTCTGTCATCTTTATTTTGATACTCTCTTTATAATCAGGAAAATAACTGTCAATTTTATGATCTATCGATAATGCGATTTGAATCACTTTCAATTTTGCCGATGTCGTTAACTCTGAAAAAGTATATCCTTTTATTTCACTTCCAAAAAACAAGAAGTCAACAACAGTAGTAAATGCATTTTTTGCTTGTTCTACAAACCTTGCATCCTGACTTTGAAAAGAGGAGGCTTCCAAACTAGAAAAATAGGAAATTACTTTTTCTTCATTTTTATCATCCAATATAGATGGAGTCTCAGAACTAGAAGATGGTATGCTCGGTGTAGGAAGAGGTGTACTTAATCCAGGAGGAGAAGAGATTTCAGGTGTTTCTGTAGGAACTGATTCTTCTTTATCTGTATCCTCTTTTTCATGAGATTGATTTTTATCCTGCTCAGAATTCGCTTTTTGTTCCATTTTAAATCGAACTGCAGAAAATATCAGTAGTCCTACTAACAAGAGAGTAATGACACCCAATAAAATTAATTCTAATTTTTCCTTCTGCTCTTTTCCCATAGGAACCCCTCACTCTCTACTAAAATTATAGCATGGTTTCCTCAATTAGAGAAGAGATTTCCGTTAAAGAAATAAAAAAGTTGAAAAACAAATTTCTA
The DNA here is from genome assembly GCA_910587725.1 of uncultured Bacilli bacterium. Classification (GTDB taxonomy): domain Bacteria; phylum Bacillota_I; class Bacilli_A; order RF39; family UBA660; genus MGBC162581. Next base: position 352 of record CAJUNG010000022.1, on the reverse strand, counting down.
ACGTATATTTGGTAAAAAAGAAAGATTCCAAAATAAAAAACAAAAGAATACTTTAATAATCATTCATACTACTCTTGTTTTTTATCCTTTTTTGTTTTATCAAGTGAATAGCTAAATAAAAGCTAAACTTAAAATTCTTCTATTCGCCTCTACTGTTCTAAAATTTCTTCTACTTCTTTTTCTGTTAAATTACAAATCTTAGCAATCTCTAAAGGTTCCATTCCATGTTCATACATCATCTTAATTATTTGGTCACGCCCCTCTTCTCGGCCTTCAAGTCGTCCTTCTTCTCGCCCTCGTTCTAAATATTCTTGATTTTCACATCGTTTAAACGTCGCTTGTCCTTCTTCAC
>CAJUNG010000021.1 GCA_910587725.1 uncultured Bacilli bacterium | reverse complement strand
TAGTATACCATTACTAAAGTTTTTTGTGTCTATATTTCTATACTAACACCAAATTAATACAATATTCTCTCATTTTATCTTGGATATTGACTAAACTTATTTTATTAAAGACATCACTTTTACCAACTTGTTTTTACATACCATTTTTCATTCCATCTTTAAAAGGAACACCAACAATATGTAAATGTGGACTAGATTCATCAAAATGAATAGTTGCATTTGAGATTTTGAAATTTGGTACAACTTCTTCTAAATCATTTATTTGTTCTTTAAAAACTTCTGACATTTTCTTTTTGAATTTATCATCTTTATCAACCCAGAAGTCCATATCTCCAAGTTCAATAATAATCTCACAAGCAAGATCTCTTTTGTTATCATTTGAGATATGATTAAAATAATTTTCTATCTTTCTATCATTTCTAATTTGCTTTTCATTATATTTAATTCGTGCATCTTCAAACAATTCTAAATACAAATTTTTAGTATCTTCTACAATAGATGAAGTTCCTTTTATTATGCAAATTAATTCTTTATCATCATCATATTTTCGTAAATTATGTTTATCAACTTTTGATAATTGCTGATGATTTTGAATTGCATTATTATTAAATGAAGTAGTATTAGTATCATTCGTTTTTGCTGTTCTTCTTGCTTTTTTAGATTTATTTTTATCATTACCTAAATGTAATGAATATGATAATTCTTCCATATTTCATAACCCCCTTTGTTAGAATAGGGTCCTACTATTTATAGTAGGATAATTTTGCTTTGTCAAAATCTCTAACCCCCTCGTAAACAAGATATGGTGGCTAAGGTTTAACACCTTAGAATCCGTTCTTGCTTTATTTCGTAATATTCCAAAACTTCGTAATGGAATAAAACTACATAAGCAAGTCTAACTTTTTGAAAAAAGTTAACAATAATTTTTCTATTGATAGATAAGTTCAAAACAAGAAAAGTAAACTTTTTTGTTTTAAACTATTTCCATTATTACTCTTACTTTTGCTAGTCAAGGATTTCACGAGCAACATTGTTGTCCTTGACTAGCAATAATATACTCATTACTCGTTATGTTATCTGGTGGAATTGTATCAAACAATTCTTCTTCATTTTCTACACGAGTTTCACTATCTTTTTTTACACTAATCATTCCCATACTAATTGTTGTTTTTTCTTGGTTTATTTTTTCTAATGGGAAAATTCTTACCACTTCAGCATCATCATATTTTTTAGAATCAAATCTTTTTGTTTCAAAATCAAATACTCCTTCGTAGTAATAAACATCATAAAATTCTCTTAATCGCATAATATGTTCACATACTTTTTCTTCTGGTAAGTAGTTAGAATATCTTACATATCCAACACCATTCATATCTACTTTAGGTATCTTCCAGTCAATATATCCTTCATCAAATAGTTCTTTAAAATCTTTGTAGAAGGTACTTCTAAAATTAAGATTATCTACAACATAATTTCCATTCATATCTAATCTTAAAGTAATATTTTCGATATAGTTCATTATGATTTTTGCTTTTTCTTCTCTTGTTAAATCTTTCCAAGTAATCACGATTTGATTATACAGATTAGGTAGTTTTATTTTGTTAATAAAATCAATATCTCGTTTGATTAAAATATCTTCTTTGGTAAATCTTAAATCTTCGACTTGATCGGTTTCTAGAATTTTTCTTTCTAATATTTTGATATTATTTTCAATGATTTCTGTTTCTTTTTTATATTCTTCTAAAGTAAAAGCATTATTGATATAAGCATTTCTAATTCGTTCTTTTTTCATTTCTTGTACTTTTAACTCCTTTGATAATTCTACTTTAGGATTTTCTAATTTTGTTTTTAACATAGGTAAGAAAAATTCATTTACAACTGAATCATATTCTAAAATATCACTTAATAAATGAATAATAGATTCTTCAATTTTATCTTCTTTGATATTATTTTTGCATTTCTCACAACCATAGTAGTAATAGGTAGTATCATTTTTCTTTTTATAAGTTGCTTTACCACCCATAATTCTTCCACACTTAGGACATTTTAATTTTTGTAAAAACAAATATTCTTTAATTCTCATATAGTTTCTAGAATTCTTTTTCTTTTGCACTTGGCAACTTTCCCACATTTCTTTTGATACAATTGGTTCAACAACATTTTCATAATAGATAGGATTATTTGTTTTCTTTCCATGAATAAAATCTCCTTTGTATAGTGGATTTTCTATCATTTCTAAAATGGTATTATCTCGCCATTTTTTATTAGCAACATTTTCTTCATTAAAGATATTTGCAATTTTTTGATAACTATTGCCTTCAAAATAGAGTTGATACATTCTTACAATAATATCTTTTGTTAGTGGGTTAGGTACTAATTTTTTACCATCTCTTTTAAAACCTAATGGGGTTTGATTCGGAATATTGCCATTTTTAATTGCTCCAGCAAGTCCTACCTTAGTTCTTTCGCTTGTCCTTTCGATTTCGTTTTGTGAAACACTCATAAGAAGTCTTGATACTAATTTACCATTGGCATTCGTGGTATTGATTTCATCATTAGCACAATCTAGGTAAGCATTATGTTCTTCTAAAAATTTCATAATGTTTTCCCAATCATAAACACTACGAGTTAATCTATCTAGTTTTAAAGTAACAATTGTATTAATCTTTTTTCTCTTTATATCTTCTAACATTCTATCAAATTCTGGTCTTTTATTTCCAGTTTTCGCACTAATTCCAGCATCTTCATAATAATCATAAATTTCATAGCCTTTATATTTACACATAGCTTCTAATCTTTCTTTTTGCTCTGGTAAACTAAATCCCTCACGAGCCTGATCCTCTGTGCTCACTCGAGTATAGATGCCACAAATTTTCTTTTCTTCATTCATAAATATCACATTCCTTTCATTTTTTCTTTTAACAGCAAAAAACACAAGAGTTTTTCCCTTGTGTTAAACAAATCAATTAAAGACTAATACATTTCGCTATACTTTATTCCTAGCATACATTATTTTAGCACTACTATTTGTACTGTCAATACCCAAAAGTATGGTAGTTTTACTGGTAATTTTATGGTAAAAAATCTACCCAAAAACATAAAAATAATCTAAAATAAATACAAAAATAATATACAATACCATATTAACATCTTGACTTGCTTTAAACAATAAACTAAATTGTATTTTTTTAGTAGTCAAATCGTAAACTAAATTGACTTTAAATAGTAAACTAAATCGATTGCAAATCGTACACTAAATCGTATTTATATTGATTACATTACTATATTAACAGAGCAAGCATGCAATGTCTAGGCAAAATTCTTGCAAATTTCATGCAAAAAAGTGGCAAAAAGCATGCAAAATTTGTGTAGTTTCTTTTTCTTTGTTTAACGCATAGGTAAATAGTAGAAAAGGAATTGATATTTTTTAATTAATTTATATTGATTTAATATATTGTTCTAAATCGTTAAGTGGAATAGCATTACTTAAGTTTTCTATGTAAAGAGTATTTTCATAGTTAAATGCTAGAAATGTAATACCTTTAATAATAATTCTATGGGGTTCTACATATTGCAAATTTGTGTGTTCTATCATTTTTATATTTCCATTATAAATAATAGGTGTAGTATTACAAAAACTGCAAATAAACTTTATCTTATTTTTTAGTGCTTCTTCCATTTCGATTTTTTCATTCTTTATTGTTACCATTTTAAGAATCTCCTCACTTTCTTACAAAACAAAAAATCAATTCCATTTCTAGAATTGATATTTATCATTAAGCTCTAACTATAAAAGTTCGAGCAGATTCTTCTCTGGTGCGAGTAAGAAAGTTATTTCAAACTTTATCCGCTAAGGTAAGTAATCAATACAATATTTGTATCAATTTCTTAATTAATTATAGTACATTATTCATCATTTTCAAAGTCTTTTCTTATCATTTGGGACACTCTTTTAATTTGTTCATCGTCCAATTTTAACACTTTAGTAGGCACTTTCTCACCAATGTTTTCATCAACTTTTTTACCATATTCAACAATTATTGTTGTAATTTCCTTTACTATTTCATCAACTTCATTATTTATTAAATTAACAAATATTTCAGCATCCTTGTAGTTATTAGGATTATATTGTGTTCCTTCTAAAAGAGATTTCCCATTATCATCTAGTAATTGGGCAAATGCAGGTTTATCATTATAACGATATAAAATTTCTAATAATTCAAGATCAGTAGAATTATCCTTTAATTCTAGATTCCAATTAGTTAATCTATTTATAGGCATATATTTTTCTACATATACTGTATTACTATTATCCTTGCTAATCTTTGAAAATCTCCCAAGAACCATATTATTTATTTCAATTTCTGTTTCATTAGTTTCAATATTTCTTTCTTCATCCCAACTACGTGGATATCCAAATATTGAATTTGATGATTCAGATTTAATAAAAAATTGTTGTAATGATTTTAACTCATATTTGTTCCATATTTGAACAATTGCATTATTACCTTCTAAATTATCTGTAATAATTGTTTGATTAATCACATATTCACCATTTAATACGCAATAACTTTCTAATCTAATTAATCCATTAGGATATGTATAAGAATCTATTGCATATTGAAGATATTCACGTTTATATTGTCTTAATAATTCTTTCACATTAAAGAAATACGAAAATTTATAGAATAATTCAATAGCTCTTTCATTCCTATAATGCTCACATGGAATTGTATTATCCATTGGTAATAATTCATCAATTATTTTTATAACTTTTTCTTTTGCATTAATTGTCATGTAATAACCTCCCTTGTAATTACTTATTATTTTATCACACTTTTATACTATTTTAACAATTATTATCATTTTTTCGTTAAATATATTCTACGTTTCTAAATAGAGTCCTACTATTTATAGGAGGTTAATTTTGGCTTTGACAAAATCTCTAACCCCCTATAGATTTTGACGCTAGCATCAAAATATGTGGGCTAAGGTTTAGGCAACCTTAGAATCCACCTGTCTTATTTTGCAATATTCCAAAACTTCGTAATGGAATAAAACTACATAAGACCTCTGATAAAATAATAAGCACTGCTTTTTATTTTATCAACAAACTTTTCCTGCTTTCATTGTCTTGCGACAACAAAACGTGTTCGTTTGTTTTTACTTTTTTTGAGAAAAAAAGTAATCAAAAAATCTTTTATAATAGATAAGTCTAAAACAAGAAAAGTAAACTTTTTCGTTTTAAACTTGTTCCATTATTTATCTAATTATTTCTAGTCAAGGGTTTCACGAGTAAATAAATTTACCCTTGACTAGAAGTAGCATTTTCTATCACATTATCTGGTATTGTTTCAAATACATCTCTAATATTTACTTTTATATCATTAGGATTATTCTTTGTTGCAAGCATTCCCATTGATACCCAGTTTTCATTTCCATTGTTATTATCTTGTAATGGGAATATTCTGATAGGCACTTCACCATTTTTTAGTGGTAACATATCTAATTTTTCAGTTTCTTTATAGTATGTTCCTTTATAAAAATTAACTTCATAATATTCATTTAATCTATATAAGTTTTGCATAACTTCTTTAATTGATAAGTATTCACTATACCTAACTATTGTGTCTACACATATCCCATTGAAATTATAAGTAAGTGGTCTTTTTTTATCAATATAACCTTGTTTATACAATTCTTCAAAATCACTATAAAATGTACTTCTAAAATTAATTTGTTTTATTTCGTAACTATTGCTTTTCATTTCAAGTTCAACATCATCAATATATCTCATAACAATATCTGCTTTAGTTTCTCTATCAAGTAAGTCCCAGTTTTCATTAAAAGCATAATAAGATATTGGTAATTTTACTTTATTAATAAAGTCCATATCTCTTTTTAAAAGTATATCATCAATAGTAAAATTTAATTGTTCTGCTTGTTCGTTTTCTAATAATTTTGAATTGATAAGTTCAACTTGTTCTTCAATTATTTTTGTTTCTTCTTTAAATTCTTCTTCATTAAATAATAAATCTATATATGCTTTTTTAATTCTTTCTTTTTTCTTGTTTAAACTTTTTAATTCCTTATTTAATTCTTCTTTTGGATTTTCTAGTTTTGATTTTAAAACTGGTAAAAAGAATTCATTGACAACATTATCATATTCTAGAATATCAGCAAGTAATGTTTTAATAGTTTCTTCTATTTTTATTTCTTTAATTGTTATTTTACAAGTATTACATTGATAGTAATAATAGACTTTCCCATTTTTCTTTCTTGTTGCATTACCACCTAAAATACGATTACATTTAGGACATCTTAACTTTTGTAAAAATAAATATTCTTTATCACGTTTATAATTTCTAGAGTTCTTTCTCTTTTGTACTTGGCATTCTTCCCATAACTCTTTTGATACTAGTGGTTCAACTACATTTTCATAATAAGTAGGATGATTTGTCTTTTTTCCATGCACATAATCGCCTTTATAGATTTCATTTTCTAGTATTCTTAAAATGGTACTATCACACCAATTTGTTTTTCCAAATACCTTTTCTTCATTGTAAATATTAGAAATAGTTTGATAAGAATTCCCCTCATAATATAAATTAAATATTCTAATTACTTCATCTTTTGTAAGTGGATCTATAACGAGTTTCTTATTTATATGCTTATAACCGAATGGTGCTTTATTTGGAATATTGCCAACTTTTATAGCACCTGCTAAACCAATTTTAGTTCTCTCACTTGTCCTTTCAATTTCATTTTGTGAAACAGTAGTTAAAAGTCTAGCAACCATTCTACCATTAGCATTCGTAGTATTTATATCATCATTTGCACAATCTAAATAAGCATTGTTTTCTTCTAAAAATTTCATTATGTTTTCCCAGTCATAAACACTACGAGTTAATCTATCTAGTTTTAAAACAACAATAGTATTACATTTCTTATTTTTAATATCTTCTTTTAATTCTTCAAATGCAGGTCTATGATTTCCAGTCTTTGCACTTATTCCAGCATCTTTATAGATTTTATAAATTTCATAACCCTTAAATTCACACATAGCACGAAGTCGTTTTTCTTGTTCTGGTAAACTAAAACCTTCACGAGCCTGATCTTCTGTGCTGACTCTAATATAAATTCCTGCTATTTTCTTTTCTTCATTCATAAACTTAATCCTTTCTTATTCTTCATCAAAAAAGAGGCGACAAAGACATTAGGTTTTATGTCTTGCACCTCTATTTTTTCTTAATTAAATATAGTTTTTTATTTTCTTCACTAATTGTTTCGTATGATAGTTTGTAACCATCTGATTGATTCATTAACTGATGGAAAACATATACTAACCTTTGATCTCCATAATCTATTAGTGGATACATTTCTGTAATAAATCCAAAATATAAATCTTTGAAATTTAAACTATTCTTAATAGCATTATAGATTTCATTAGTTTTTTCCTCTAATGAGTCCTCGAAAAAGATAACAGTTCCAAATTCATCAATAGTTGGTGCACCATAACTATGTTTTGGATACAATCTTCTTACTGGTGTTAATGTGGAATGTAAAAAGCGATTATCATTATAAATTGATTTAGGAACCATAATTTCACTATTTTCTAAATAACCATGTGCTCCATCAATGCCATATTCATCTAATTCTGAATAAACTACTTTGTCAGATAATAAATATGGATTATATTCTGTTAAATTTTTTGATAATGATAATGGTGCTGATTGTAATAGTTCTAATACTCTTTCAGAATTATTTGGATTAAATCCCTCAGATATCATATATTTTAACATTAATAAAGAATCTTTCTTTTCCATAATTATCCCCCTTAAATTGAGGATTACTATACCATAAAAATCTTTAAGTGTCAATTTTTTTGATTGCAAAATCAAGACATAATTACCATTTTTGCCTATTTTAAGACGATTTTAAAGAGAAGTTGGTACAAATACTTATATTTAGTTTAATTGCTTAATAAAGGTTTCTAAATCTGACAATTTAATTCTATTAGATAAATTCTCAATAAAGATTTCATTAGAATAATTAAAGACTAAAAATGTAATACCTTTAATAATAATTCTATGAGGTTCAATGTAATTTAAATTTGTCTTATCTATTTTTCTAATATTGCCATTAATAATAGTTGGAGTAGTATTACAAAAACTACATATAAATTCAATTTTTTTCTTTAATTCGTTATCAATTTCTAATTTTTCCTTTGTAATAGTTACCATTTTATCTGTCCTCCTTTACTTAAACAATTAAAAAGTACCAACTTCTTTTTTTGAAATTGATACTTATATATTTAAGCCCTAAACTCTAAAAGTTCGGACAGATTGCTTACTGGTGCCCGAAAGAGAGAAGTACAACAACTCTTTGAGCAAAATAAATAGTCAGTAATAATTTATTAACTGACTATAGTATATCATAAAATTTTATAAAATAACATTATTATATGTTTTATATGCTTATTTTATAGTTTATTGATTATTTGGTAATAATTGCTTAGGAATGCCTTTCTTTTTCATATTATCTAAAGTTATTGAAGAAGCTAGCTCAATTGCTTTTAATAATTCGTCATAAACAAATTTTTCTTGATCTGGTGTAATAGGAGTTTTTTGACCATAAGTTGAACCTGCAATACCCTTTGTAAGATTATATCTTATATCTATTTTTTGTGGGATATTGTCTCCCCAGTAATTGATAGCAATAAATTCTCCTTTATCATTATCATCGGTTTCTCTAGTAGAATAGTAATGTAAAACATCTAGGTATTGATCTTCCCCTAAAGTATACTGTAATTGATATGAAAATCCATCAAAATTTCTATAAAAAATAACTTTATTTCCGCTTTCTAAATCAGTTATATGCATTCCACAACAATTTTTTCTCATCATACCATCATTATCCTTAGAATCATAAGTATTAGCACTAATATTAACCTTTTTAATATAGCTTCCAACTTCATCTAATTCTATATCCTGATTTATAAAAGGATTAATAGTTTTGTCAAAATCATCAACTGCTTTTCTAAACTCTTTTCCAAAAGATGTTTTTTCATTACTTGACACAGTTTGAAAAAAAATTTCCCTATTTTCCTCATCTGATTGCATCCATTCATTGGTTGAAATAGAAAGATTTACCTTTTCTAGAATTTTTGAATTTATTCTAGCCATTAATTCATCATATTTTTGAACATCAGTTTCTGGTAATCCAGTTTTTCTAGCAAAATAATCTTTCATTTCTGTTATAAAAATTACAAGTCCTTCTTTTGTATCAATATGGTAATAATGAGGAAAAACTTCACTTGGATTCCAATCATTACATCCACCATTAACTCTTATACCATAAGGATTTCCTGGATATTTTTCATAAATAGTATTTGCAACTTCTAAAGGGATATTACCTTCAACAATTGTGTAATATGTATCACTAAATCTAAATGTTACATTATTCCAACGATTTAAAGGTATTTCTGTAGCTTCCTTAACCTCAATATATTCTAAACGGTTCATTAAAAATCACTCCTTTAATTAGTTATTTATTATATCAAAAATCAGAAAAAATGGAATAGTATTTGTTAAAAATTATAAATTTCAAAACAATTTATTGTTTTCACACGTTCATTGATTATGTCAATGTACAAGTGTGTTTTACTAAATTGACACCATTTAGTATTAAAGGACTACGATTTTAAAAATAATCGTAGTCCTTTTCTTCGGTATAATTTGTTAATTCTACCTCTTTTGATGTATCTTTAACAATATCATTAATATCAGAATCACTATATAAATGATTATCAAAACATTCTTTTAGTTGTTTACTAATTAAATCTTTTTCTTTATCAGTACCAATAGATAGTATCTTCTTAAATATACCTTTTAGTAATTGAAGCAAATTAGAAATAAAACTTTTTAAAGAATCATATTTGTTATTTACTTTTTCAAGTTCATTTCTTAAATATTTTATTTCATTATCTTTTTCATCATTAACTGCTAAAAAGACTTTATAATATTTAATTTCTTTTTCTAATTCTTTATAAAGGCCTTCACTTTTGGCAACCATATTAACTGCCTCATTTGCTTGTTTTAAATAATCCATTAGTTCTAAATAGGTATTATAATCAAATACTATTTTCTTATTTAAGATACCTTTAGTTTTGCTCTCCATTTTATTAATGAGTGTTCTATATTTGCGATTAAGTTCCCATTTGGCATTATCTAAATCTTTATTGAATATTCTTGTTACTTGTTTTAGTTGTTTCGGAGTAAGATTTTTTACACCTGTATTTTTTTGTCCTCTTTCTAATTTAAAACCATTTTTATTTAACCGATTACAATATTTATCTTGTAGTTCACTTAAATGAATACTATTTTTGATGTATGCCTTTTTAGAAATAGAATATCTTTCCTTATTTACTCGTTTATCAAACTTTTTAACAAGTGACTTTCTAAGCTTTTACAAGTGTTTTTTGTGAGTTTTTTGAAAAATTGTAAATTTAACTAAAAATTAGTATTATTTCACGACTTAAAACACCAAAAGTGCATATTTTTTTAAAACTTTGGTGTAAAGCAGTTGCTATAAAATGTTTAAAATGCTAAACTAATTTTGGGTTGAGTTATTCATGCATAATGCATAAATAATTCGAATTAGTTTAGTAGAGCAGGCAGTTAAACAAGCATAATAATGTTTACCTTCCTGTTTTTTCTTTTGATAATAAACATACATTGGATTTTCTTTATCTAATTTAGCAGATAAAGTGACAATATTTCGACTACAATTAAACAAGATTTTTCTAGCATATCTATTTCCTCTTTTAGAAATAGGACCATGATAGTTAATACTTTTTCCAGACTGAACAATGGTAGGATCTAATCCACAACTGGCATTAATTTGCTTAATGTTATTGAATCTAGTAATATCTTTTAATTCAGCAATTATTAAAGCAGCAGATAAATCTCCAATTCCAAATATAGAAACAATATTTTCAAAATTTTTAGTAAGTTTTGCTAGTTCAATCATTTTATTTCTAATAGAATCTCTTTGTTTGGTTAATTCAATAATGATTTCAACTAGTTGTTTTAAATTTTCAACATCCATAGAGTTTTCATTAACACCTGGATAAGAATTGTTTGCATACTCTTTAATTGTATTGGCTTTTCTTTTATAGTAATTAATATGTCTTTGGTTGGTATTAGCCATATTATAAGCAAGAGCATCAACTCGTTTGTTTTTAATAATATAAGCATGTGGAAATTCCTTAATAAAATTTAGAGCAGTTAATTCATAAATTTTTCCGTCTTTGAAGCATAATTCGTATTCAGGAAAACATAAATGTATTAACTCTTTATAACGATTTTTATGTCTAGTTAATCCTTCCTCTAAATGATGATATTGTCTAGATAATTCATTTAATTTTGTGTAAATTTCTTCTTCAGTATAATTTCTATCCGGAATATTTTCTTTCCAAAATAAATTTGTCATTTTAATACAATCTTGTTTGTCTGTTTTTGTTTTTCTAATTGTATTCGTAATTTCTTTTCCGATTAGTGGATTAAAAACAATAGTATGATAATTATGACTCATAAAAAATCTTTCTGGTGCTTTGTGATAAATACTAGTAGCTTCCATAACAACAGTTAAACTATCTTTGATATTTAATTCATTAATTTTAGAATCAATTAATTCAAAATTAGTTTTGTTATGTTGATATTCAATAGGTTCAATTAAAACTTCACCAGCATCAGAAGATAACATAAACATACTTTTACCTTTAGCAACATCCAATACTAAAACATACTTCATATAATACTTCCTTTTCTAGTTTGGCTCTTATTACTTAAAATTATCTCATCATGCAGTTTATATGGATTCTAAAGACCCCACTTTCTAAGACTAGATTAATAATAAGATAAGAGACGGGCAGTCACTTTTATGGATTCGAAGACCCTTGGTACAACCTGCCCAAACTCAAACGCAGATTTTTTATTATTTCTTATAAGAAATAATAAAAAATATTCTATCATAAACCAATGAATATTTCTTTCATCAGTTCACATCTTAAAGTATACATGGTACAACAACTAAATGAATATGAGGTGTTTTTTCATCCATGTGCAGTGTTGCATGAATAATTTGTTCTTTTTTATAACCCATATCTTCATAAACAAAATCTAATACAGTATTTGCCCATTTCATTAATTCTTCTTTAGATAAACTATCAAAAAATATCTTATCACTGGTAAAAAGTATTTCATCAGCAACAACACTTTTTGAATCATTTACCATTTGATAAAAGCTTTTCTTTCTATCAGATCTTTGATTTTTCATTCTTTCGTTAAATTCTAAACGATAATCTTTTGTTATTTCATAAAATTTTTCAATATATTTCTTATCACACTTGATAAGTTCAATATTTTTAGAACTATCTTCTATTCTAATATCAGGATTTGTTTTATAAGATTCTTTTTCTCTCTTGTTATGCTTACCTCTATTAGATAAATCACTCAATGATTTAACACCTTTACACCTAAATATAGCATAACTCATTGTTTGCCTCCTTTGTCTTACCAATACGACTTAGGATTGCACTTTCCATATCTAGTGTTATCACACCTAATCTTAATGTTTTATCATCATACCTTTTTGAATCAGATAAAACAATTAATCTTAATACTTTTTCATAATCTCCATTAGGGATAAATCCAACATCTTCTAGCTGGTCGTCTGTTGCAATTTCATAGTAATTTAGTTTTAATTTATCATTTTTGATAGTGTCTTTCAATTTATCAAAATATTCTTGTGCCTCTTTGTGTGTTTTTCCTTCGTGATTCATAGCAATCTTAGAACCACTAGAATCAGCAAAGATACTCCAATTACATGGAACACCATATTCATTATGAAAGTTTACTAAATCGGCTAGAAAGTTCTTTCTATATTCGATATATTTTAGTTGTGTTTGTTCTCCAACCTTTTTAACTTCAATGTTATCAATATAAGTAGCAATAATTCTTTTCATTTCTTCTCTTGGAGAATTAGTTAAACTTAAAATATTTTCCATAATTTTATCAGGATAAATAAGTTCATCGATTTTCTTAGTATCTTCTAAAATTAACAAGTCATTAGTAGTAAAATTAAAATTCTCATATTGCTTTTGTTCTTTGATTTTCTTATTTAATTCTTCAATATTAAACTCGATAGATTTTAATTCATTACCAAACTCATCCATTTTAACAATGCCTTGCATATACGCACTTTTAATTCTATCTTTTTGTTTTTCTAATTCTTTAATCTTCTTAGTAAATTCTTCGGTATTATTGTCTAATTTAGATTTAATAAAAGGGGTATAATATTTATTAATTAAGTTATCTTTTTGAATTAATTCGTATAATTCTATCAATAATCCATTTTTAATTTCTTCTTCCTTGTAGTTTGTTTTACATTTTTTGCATTTATAATAATAGTATTTCTTGCCATTAGATTTGGTAGTAGCACAGCCACCTAGAAATCTTCCACACTCTGAACACTTTAGTTTGTTAGTAAATAGATAAGTGGCTGTTCTTTCATAATGCCTAGCATTTCTTTTCTTTTGATATTGACAATTATCCCATTTTTCTTTAGATACAATAGGTTCAACAACATTTTCATAATAAGTAGGATTTTTTGTTTTCTTTCCATGAAGATAATCACCTTTATAAAGTTCGTTAGTCATTATCTTACCGATAGTAGAATCTTTCCAATTTGTTTTACCTAAAACTTGTTCTTTATTATAGATATTTGCGATTGCTTGATAACTTTTACCTTCTAAATATAAATCATACATTCTAATAACTATATCCTTAGTCATTGGATCAGGGACTAACTTTTTATTATCTCTTTTGAATCCAAGTGGTGTATGATTTGGAATGTGTCCAGCTTGAATCGCACCCACCATTCCAAACTTTGTTCTTTCTGAACATTTTTCTATTTCATTTTGACTTACACTTGTCATAATTCTTAAAGTTAATCTTCCAGTAGATGTAGTAGTATTTGAAGAATCATTTAAACAATCTATATCACAACCTGCATTATCAACTACTGTCATTAGTTTTTCAACATCATATACACTTCTAGTAAGTCTATCCATTTTAAAAGCAACTATTACATTGATTGTACCGTTTTTAACATCTTTTAACATTTCTCTATATGCTGGTCTTTTATCGTTTTTAGCACTTATTCCTTCATCAGCATATACTTTATATACTTCATAACCTTTACGCTCACAAAGTGCTTTTAGTTGTTCTTCTTGTTGTCCTAAACTAAACCCTTCACGAGCTTGGTCGAGTGTACTCACTCTAATGTAAATCCCTGCAATTTTCTTTGTTTCGTTCATTCTTTCATCTCTCCTTTTCTTTTTTTTAGAGAGATTAAAAGTACAAAAAGACCATACTTTTAACCTCAAGTATTGTACTTCCTTTTTGCACGCCTAGTTTTAAAACAATTAATTTGTTTTAATATGAACTTCTAAATCCTTTAATTTAATACTTTTAGAATAATCATTTACAAATAAAGTATCACTCCCATTGAATATTAAATAATTATTCTTTTTAATTGTTATAATATGTGGACTTACATAAGCAATGCTAGTTCCCTTAATATTAATGATACTTCCTTTTGTAATAATAGGTTTAACACAAGCAAATCTACATATCATTTCAATTCTTTTTAAGACTTCCTTATCAAACTCTAATTCCTTAACAACATCCATACTCTTCACTTCCATTCTCAAATAACAAAAAAACTAGACGGTACTTCTAGTTAATATTTATTACTCTCGAATAAAAAGTTCGAGTTTCCTATCAATCTGGTGCGATAGTGGTTGTTATCTACAACTTTTCACAAAATCAGGCAAATCAATACAAAATTTGTATCAATTTCTAAAATCATTATACTCTAAATTTATTAAATTGTACAAAAAAATAAAAAATTTTATATTATTTATGATAAAATAATAAGTAATTAAGGGAGGTTTACTTTATGAAAAATGTAAATGATTTTGTGAATACAAACTTTTTTGGCAAACAAAGTGGAACACTAAAAGATTATATAGAAGAATATAACAAAATTAATAAAAATATTGAAGCATTAAAATTAAAAAAGAAACAGTATGATGATTTAATTAATTCTAATGAAAAAAATGATTCTAGCGATTTAACGTTTAAAGAAAAGTATGTTATTTATACAATGATAAAAAATGCTATTTTAAGAGATAAAGAACAAACTTACTTTGGCATAGACTTATATTCATTAAAATCAAAATTTGAATATTTATATAATGACTTATATGAATATTTAAGTGTTATAGGAGGAATAAATACTTTAGAAGAAAGAAGAAGAGATATAATTAATGAAGATATAACCTTTAATTGTTTTAATAGTGAATCTTATAGTGAACATTGTTTAGAAAGTCATAGTTTTGTTGTAGAAGAAAATGAATTAAAATGTGTATATTGTGGTGCTACAACAAAAGATTACCCATTAAGCAAAGAAGAATTTGAACTTTTAGTTTTGTGCGCAAAACAACGTGGAATACTATTAGAAGAATTCAAAAAAGAAGATTGGCCACTATTACAAGTTATCATCGAAAAACAAAATTACAGAAGAAGTTTAAGACCAGAACTAGATATATTAGCGGAAGATTATTTAGATAAAGCAGAAGAACAATTTTATGATGATGAATATGAATTCACTGAATTAAGAATATCTCTAGTAAGAGCACATATGTTGGATGCTCAAACATATGAAGGTCAAAAAGTAAAAGTTAAAAATCCAAAATATTTATCTGATGATAAAAAGAAAGAATTATTAGAAAATCTTGAAAAAGAACTTGATGAGATACAAAAAACAAATTCTAGATTTAAACCATTATTAATAGAACAATGCAAAACTGCCAAATATGAAATTTTAATTCTATCAGGTGAACATATTCCAACATTGCTAAAAGAAACAATTAATGAAGATGAAAAAATCGCATTAACAAAAGCATACTATAATCTATCAGATTCAGATTTCAGAGTTAATAGTGGTTATTTTGATTCTAGTCATAGGAACAATGATGCTATTTTCTATGATTGTTATACTGCAAATCCAGAAATTAATAGTAAAATATTAGAAATGAAATTAAGAAGAAAATAAAAATATAATCTTAGTAATGTACTTGCTAAGATTATATTTTTAACATTTATAATATTAATTAAAGAAAATATTTTAATAATTCTATATCATCGATTATGTTCACAATCTTAAATAAATTTTGCTCTGTCAAAATCTCTAACCCCCTATAGATTTTGACATTTCACTTCGCTCATATCAAAATCTGGGGGCTAAGGTTTAGGCAACCTTAGAATCCACCTTGTCTTATTTTGTAATACTCTAAAACTTCGTAATAGAGTAAAACTACACAAGACTATTGATAAAATAGTAAGCACTGCTTATTATTTTATCTCTTGAAAATTATTCGTACCTTTTACAAACTTCGTAAGTAAAAGTTCTCATAATTTTATTTGTTATCATCTATTTTAGATTTAATTTCATTCCATTCTTTTTCAATTTCTTCTCTCTTTTTTCTCGTTTCCTCATCTAATTCGTATTCAGTTGAATTAACTACAGGTGGTATATATTCAAATACATTTTCTTCATCTTCTAATATAGATTTATCTCCATCTTTAACATAGATAACACCAAGTTTTAATTGTTCTAGTTTATCCATTTTTCTATAATCTTCTAGTGGAAATATTCTCACTATTCTTCGTTCTTCATATCCATTAAAGAACATTACTTTATCATTGTAATAATATGTGGCTTCAAAATAACCTACATTATAAAATTCTCTTAATCTAAATATATGTTGACTAACTTTTTCAAAAGGTAAATATTCACTAAATCTTAATTTTGTAACTACATTACCCATTAAAGCGTAATCTTTTTTATCAATATATCCTGCATCATATAATTCATTACAAGGTTTAGCAATACTTTCTCTAAAAAATATTTCATCAACTTTGCATATGTGATTTGATGTTTCATATAGTTTTATTTCATCTATATAATTCATAACTAGATTTGCTTTTTCTTCTCTTGTTAATTCTTCCCAACTAAAATTTCTTTCTTTATATTCTTCTGGATAAAGTATCTGATTTATATAATCAATATCTCTTTTTATTAAAATATCTTCTGGAGTAAATTGTAAAACTTCACATACTTCACATTCATTTAATCTATTTTCTAATTCAGTTATTGTTGTTTCAACAATTTTTCTTTCTTCATCATATTCAGCAAGAGTAAATGTTCCATTAACATATGCTTTTTTAATTCTTTCTAGTTTTTGATTTTGATTAGATATTTCTTTTTGGATTTCTTCTTTTGGGTTTTCTATTTTCATTTTAATCATTGGTAATAATGTTTGATTAACAACGCTATCATATTCATAAATATCATTAATAAAATGTTCTATTTCTTTTTCAATATCTGTTTCTTTAATTGTTAATTTACAATCATTACAATAGTAATAGTAGTAAGAATTACCATTCTTTTTGGTAGTTGCTTTTCCACCTAATATTCTATTACATTTAGGACATCTTAATTTTTGTAAGAATAGATATTCTAATGTTCTTTTATAACTTCTTGAATTTTTCTTCTTTTGAACTTGGCATTCTTCCCATAACTCTTTTGATACAAGTGGCTCAACTACATCTTTATAATAAGTAGGATTTTTAGTTCTTTTACCATGAACAAAATCACCTTTATAAATTTCATTTTCTAATATTTTCTGAATAGTAGAATCATACCAATTTGTTCTACCTAAAACTTCTTCTTTCTTAAAAATGTTGGCTATTGTTTGGTAAGAATTATCCTCATAATACAAATTAAATATTCTAACAATTACATCTTTAGTAGATAAATCTGGCACTAATAGTTTTCCTTCTCGTTTATAACCTAAGGGACTTTTATGTGGGATGTGTCCAGAAGCAATCGCACCAGCCAAGCCAATTTTAGTTCTTTCACTTGTTCTCTCGATTTCATTTTGTGATACTGTTGTAAGTAATCTAGCAACCATTTTACCATTTGCATTAGTCGTATTTATATCATCATTTGCACAATCAAGATAAGCATTATTTTCATCTAAAAACTTCATAATATGTTCCATATCATAAACACTTCTTGTAAGTCTATCAAGTTTTAAAACAACGATAGTATTACATTTTCTATTCTTAATATCTTCAAGTAATTTTTCAAATGCTGGTCTATGATTCCCAGTTTTTGCACTAATTCCAGCATCCTTATAAATCTTATAAATTTCATAGCCTTTATACTCACACATAACACGAAGTCTTTTCTCTTGTTCTGGCAAACTAAAACCCTCTCTGGCTTGATCTTCTGTGCTGACACGAATATAAATTCCTGCTACTTTCTTTTCTTCATTCATAAATTCTAATTCCTTTCCTATTCTTTATCAAAAAAAGAGGCGACAAAGACATTTAATTTTGTTTTATGTCTTTGACACCTCTATAAATTTCATTATGTTGCTTAAATTAAATTTGTTTTATATTAACCCCACAAAACATAAAACTTCCTTTATTGCTTTCCTATTATAGATTCTTTTAATGTAAAGTCAAGACATAATTACCATATTTTGCCTATTTAAAGGCAATTTTAAAAGAAGTTGATACAATTTAATACATTTAATCTAACGATTTAATAAAACCCTCTAAATCTTTGATTTCAATACTATTTCGTAAATTTCCAATATAAATAGTTTTAGAATAGTTAAATACTAGAAATGTAATACCTTTAATAATAACTCTATGAGGTTCTATGTAGGAGAGATTTGTCCTCTTAATATTCTTGATACAACCATTTATTATAGTTGGAGTAGTATTACAAAAATCACAAATAAACTCTATTTTCTTTTTTAGTTCCTCATCAAAGTGTAATTCTTTACTAACTATACTTACCATTTTATCTGTCCTTTCTTTAAATCACAAAAAAATATCAACTTCTTTTTGAAATTGATACTTTTTGTATATAAAGTTCTAAAAAGTTAGAACAGATTTCCCAATGGTGCCGATTGCGAGAATTGAACTTGCCTCTGATCCTTACCAAGGACCTGTTTTACCACTAAACTAAATCGGCGATATATATGGTGTGAGAAAGGAGACTTGAACTCCCACAATCAGATGATTACTACCCCCTCAAAGTAGTGCGTCTACCTATTCCGCCATTCTCACATATGGTGCCGAAAGCAGGATTCGAACCTGTGACCTACGCGTTACGAGTGCGTTGCTCTACCAGCTGAGCTATTTCGGCATATTCAGGAAAATCATTCATTTTCCTTTAATCTTTTTACTAATTCTTTTATTTTACGGAATCGGTGGTTTAAACCAGATTTGGTAATTGAAGAACTCGTTTCATAACTAATAATTTCACTTAACTCTAAAAGTGATGCTTCTTGATATTTTAATCGATACTCCGCTGCTTGCTTGGTTTTATCATCTAATAAGTCAAATGCATTTACTTCCTTTAGATATTCAATTTCCTTGACCTGATTTGCAGCAGTTTCGACAATCTTATCAATATTTGCCTGTTCACAATTATTAAGACGATTGGTCATGTTTTTATGGTCTCGATAAATTCGAATATCTTCAAAATATAAAACCGCATTGTTCGCATAAGCAATACGAAGAAAATCTCCAATTTTCTCTGCTTCTTTAATATAGACCATATAACCTTTGTCTCTGTTTAAAATTTTACTATTTAAATGAAAATAATTCAAGAGTTTTTTTATAAATTCTGCTTCTTTTTTTCTCTCGATTAAAAATTCTAAATGATATCTAGCTGTTTTAGGGTCATTGATACTTCCTTTAGATAAAAATGTTCCCATTAAATAACATCGAATTTCTTCTTCAGAAGATACAATATATTCTTTTACTTCTTCTAAATACTTTCCATTTTCTATCACAGACAAATCAGATAAAATCTCTGCTTCTTTTTCTTCTAATTTGAGATGATATAAATTTTGTTTCGAGAAGTTCGCATTTTTCATTTGTGATATCACCACATTTACATGATAGATATCTTTTACTAACTGGTAGATTTTTTTGGCAATGCTAGCATTTTCTGTTAATAAGAAAATCGAGTTTTTTTCAACTGTTCCATTATTTCTAATAAATCCGCTTAGAAGGGCAATATTTTCTGTTTTACTTCCCTCATATTTTACAATTTCATTTTTTACATTTGTTGCAAATGACATTTTATCACCTCATTAGATAAGAAAAAATAATAGAACTTAGTTTCATACTATTATGGCGAATTTGATTAGTTTCTGTCGTAATTAAGTCTGATTCAATTAATTCGCACCCTAATTCTTCGATTTCTTTATGGTCAATTTCTACTGGGTCTTTTTGCTCTGTCGTACGATATTTATTTAGAACGTCTTCTTCTATTTTACTATTGCTAGCAATGACAACATCAATTTTTCTAGGAGAAATATATTCTTCAATAATTTTTAAATGGTTACTTACTTTAAAGTTATCGGTTTCTCCTGGCTGTGTCATCGCATTGCAGATATACATTATTTTGGCATCTGTCTTTTTTATTGTTTCTTGGACTTCTTCACAAATTAAATGTGGCATTAAACTTGTATATAGACTACCCATACTTAAAATGACTAAATCAGCATTTAGAATTTCTTCGATAACTTCTTTTAAAACGTGAGGGGTTTCTTTGTAAAAGATTCGCTTATATTTTTGATTCGATTTGGTAATTTGGTCCTCTTCTTCAATAATGTTTCCCTCTATTGTTTCTGCCATTAATGTTAAGTAATCCTCAGACAAGGGAAGAACTTTGTGTTTTACATCTAAAATTTTACTCATGTATTCAATTGATTGCTTTAAACTACCCGTCTTTTCTAGTGCTGCGGTCAACAAAAGATTTCCTACGGAATGTTTATTCAAATCACTATAAGTTTCAAATCGATACTCAAATATATCTAAAATTTCTTGTGGAAGCATGGAGAAATGACTTAAGACTTTTCTAATATCTCCAACGGCTGGAACTAAAAACTCACGACGCAATCTTCCGGTTGAACTCCCACTATCAGATACTGTAATTACTGCGGTAACCTCTAATGGAAGATGTTTTAAACTCTCAATTGTTCCCGACAATCCTGTACCGCCACCAAGAATTACAATTTTTTTCTTCAACTGCTATCACCATTACTATTATACATAAAATCTCTTTTATTTAAAACCTTTTTGCTTGTATTTTGGCAAGTTGTTTAGTATAATCAGTAGAAAAGGAGGACTCTTATGTCAATTAAAACCAAAACTCGTGGGCAGTTAATCATCATTTCTGGCACAACTTGTGCGGGAAAGGGGACAATTATTCAAAAGTTACTAGAGCGTAATCCTAACTTAGAACTTTCGATTTCTTATACTTCAAGACCAATGCGTGGAGGCGAAGAAAATGGACGGGATTATTATTTCGTAACCCAGGAGGAGTTTGAAAAGAAGATTCAACAGGGAGACTTTTTAGAGTATGCTGAAGTTCACTACGAAAAGTATTATGGAACACCTAAAATGGAGCTAGAAGAGAAACTAGAAAGTGGACGCGATGTGATTTTGGAAATTGAAGTACAAGGTGCACAACAAGTAAAAGAGATGTTTCCAGAAACGATTTTAATTTTCATTTTGGCTCCATCGATGGAAGAAGTAAAACGTAGAATTAAAATGCGGGGATTAGAGAATAATGAACAAATTGTGAAAAGATTCGAGAAAGCTTACCGTGAAATCAACGAAATTAATCAATACAATTATGTGGTAGTGAATGACAACTTGGAGGAAGCCATTACTAAAGTAGAATCCATTTTAATTTCTGAAAAATGCAGAGTAGACCGAATTGAAGAAGTCTTTATGGAAAATCAGGAAGAAATTATCCATGAATTTTTAATGGATAAAGAGTTTGATAATTCTACTACCTCTTTGTTAGACAAATAAAAGGAATGAGAATCGCTATTTTTTAGCACAGATTCTCATTCTTCTTTTTTATAATTTGATTTGCGGCAATGATACCATCATAACTCGCCGTAACCAATTGATATAAGTCTTTTTTTCTACAATCTCCACAGGCATAAACTCCCTCGATATTGGTTTCCATTTTTTCATTAGTACAGATATAATCATCTTCTAGCTTTATATTTAAATCTTTTGCTAGTGTTGTCGTGGGAAGTTGACCGATATAGACGAAAACTCCTGCGACTTCGATTTGTTTCTCTGTTTCTTCTTTTGTATTCTTCACCTTTATTTTTTCTATTTTATTTTCTCCCACAAGTTCTGAGATAATCGAGTGATTTAAGATTTCCACATTTTTTTGATTTCTCACTTTATCCACAAGAGAATTTTCTGCACGATATTCTTCTCTTCTTGCGATTAGTGTTACTTTACTACATAAATTCGATAGATATAATGTTTCCTCGAATGCAGAGTTTCCTGCACCAACTACCGCAACATCTTTTCCTTTGTAAAGTGCACCATCGCATGTAGCACAATAACTAATTCCTTTCCCTGTTAATTTTTCTTCCTTTGAAAGACCTAATTTTTTAGGATTTCTTCCCGTTGCAAGAATGAGATTATCGCAGATGATTTCTTGTTGTTTTGTTTTTACGATAAATTCTTTCCCTTGAGTAACTTTTTCTATCTTTTCAAAATATACAGGAATTTCTAATTCACTGATTTGTTGATAAAGTTCGAGGGCGAGGGTTGCTCCATCAGCTGTTCTAACTCCTGGATAGTTTTCTACAGTAGATGTGCGAAGTAGCTGTCCTCCTGGAGCATTTTCTTCAAATAGACAAACATCAACATTTGCTCGCTTTAAATAAATTGCTGCACTCATCCCACTCATTCCACAACCAATAATTACTGTATGATATCTCATCGTTTTTCTCCTTTTTAAAATTTAATTTCTTCCTTCATTTCTTCTTTATATAAGTTTTCAAACTTTGAACCTTTTTTGGCAAATAGGAATAAAAGAAGGCCGATAGCAAACATGAGAATGGATACCACTTGAGCAATTCTAAGTGGCCCTAACATTAAGCTATCACTCCGTAGTCCTTCAATAAAGAATCTACCAACGGAATACCACATCATATAAAATCCGGTTAACTGTCCAGTTTTCAAATATTTATATCTTTTTACTATCATTAATGCCAAAAAACCAAATATATTCCAAACAGATTCATAAAGAAATGTCGGTTGGTAATAAGTTCCATTAATATTCATCCCACGAATAATAAATTCTGGCATTCCTAAGTTCTCTAAAGTCGCTCTCGTTACTTCCTGTCCAAAGGCTTCCTGGTTAAAGAAATTCCCCCATCTTCCAACTGCCTGTCCAAGAATTAATCCCATAACGGCAATATCTGTAATTTTAGTCAGTCTTACTTTATATTTAAGAGTATAAAAAACCATAAATAGAAGGCCTGTAAAAATTCCTCCATGAATGGCAAGCCCTCCATTCCAAATTTCCAAAATTTCTAGTGGATATTTTAAGTAATAATCTAAATTGAAGGCGCAATAATAAAGTCTTGCTCCAACAAGTCCAAAAATCACAGTATAGAAAATGAGATTAATCATGAAATCTTCATCTATTTTTTGTTTTTTACACTCTCTTAAAATTACTGCACTAGCAAAGAGTACACCTAAAAAGATAAAGATGGAATACCAGTAAATTTGAATAAATCCTAAATCTAACGCTATTCTACTCATTGTTCCACTCTCCTTATCATTGGCTTAATCATCAATCCTTCAAGTAGGAAGTTCATCATCGATATAGAAATGGCCATAAAAATGCTCGTAATTCCTAGACCGATATTGAAATGCCCCAATAATATCCAATCGGCAATTTTTAAAATAATGAGATTGATGACGAAATAAAATAATCCTAGAGTAAGTCCAGTTAACGGAAGTGTTAAGTAAAAAATAATCGGTTTGATTGTTTTATTCAAGATATAGATGACAACTGACAATAGAAGTGCATATACTCCACAATAAGATAAATCAATGATGAAGTCTTTAAATAGTTTAGAGGTTAGAATCAATACTAAGGAATATCCTAGCATATGAATCCACCATTCTGTCCACATCTTCATTTTTCTTTTTCGACTACTTTTCATTTGTTCGTTCATTTTCCACCTTTTCGTTTTCTTTTTTTATTTACTCCGAAAGACTTAAATCACGTTTTTTTCATCGTTCATTATTTTTTCTCTTTTATAAGATTTTCTTTAAAAATTGTCCTGTATAGCTCGTCTTTTCTTTTGTTATATTTTCTGGGGTTCCGGTTGCAACAATAGTTCCTCCCCCATCTCCACCTTCTGGTCCTAAGTCGATAATATAATCTGCTACTTTAATTACGTCTAAGTTGTGCTCAATTACGACTACGGTATCTTTATTATCTACTATTTTTTTAAATATTGCAAGTAACTTTTCGATGTCCTTAGAATGTAGTCCTGTTGTTGGCTCATCTAAGATGAAAAGTGTTTTTCCTGTTGCTTTCTTTTGTAACTCTTTCGCTAATTTGACGCGACCTGCTTCTCCTCCAGACAATGTTGGTGCACTTTGCCCTAGTTTAATATAGCCAATTCCTACTTCTTCTAAGACTTTTAATTTATCTCTGATTTTAGGAACATTGTCAAAAAACTCTAAAGCTTCGCTTACTCGCATATCTAAGACATCCGCAATATTCTTTCCTTTATATCTTATGTTTAAAATTTCACTATTATATCTAGTTCCGTGACATACTTCACAAGGAATATAAACGTCTGGTAAAAAGTGCATCTCAATTTTCTTAACTCCATCCCCACGACAAGCTTCGCATCTTCCGCCTTTTACGTTAAAAGAGAATCGGTCTTTTCCATAGCCATACATTTTGGCTTCTTTTGTGTTGGTGAATAAATTTCTGATTTCATCGAATACCCCTGTGTAAGTTGCCGGGTTACTTCTTGGTGTTCTTCCAATTGGATTTTGCGAAATTTCCACAACTTTATCGATGTTTTCTAATCCTGTTATTTTTTTATGTTTTCCTGGCTTATCTTTACTTTGATAAATGTGTTGATAAGCTGCGCGACACAAAATTTGATTAATGAGTGTACTTTTTCCAGAGCCAGATACTCCAGTTACACAAGTAAATGTTCCTAATGGAATTTTTACATCAATATTTTTTAAGTTATTTTCACTTGCCCCTTTGATTTCAATCCATTTTCCTGTTCCTTTTCTTCTTGTCTGAGGGACTTCGATTTTTTCTTTTCCACTTAGATATCTTCCTGTAATGCTATTTTCGTTTCTTGCTACTTCTTCTGGGGTTCCGCAAGCAATAACGCTTCCTCCTTGGTCTCCTGCTCCCGGTCCGATATCAACTAAGTAATCACTAGCTAGCATCGTGTCTGTATCATGTTCTACGACAATGAGGGTGTTCCCTAAATCACGCATTTCTAAAAGAGACTGAATCAGTTTTTCGTTATCTCTTTGGTGAAGTCCAATACTCGGTTCATCTAAAACATATAATACACCAGTTAATTTTGAACCAATTTGTGTAGCCAAACGAATTCTTTGTGCTTCTCCTCCTGATAAAGTTCCTGCTGAACGACTTAGGGTCAAATACTCTAATCCCACATTTTTTAAAAATTCTAATCGTGAGCGAATTTCTTTCATTAGTAATCCCGCGATTTCTTTTTGGGAATCGGTTAGTTTTAACGAATCAAAAAATGTTAAGATTTTCTTGATGCTCATTCGTGTAACTTCATCAATATTTTTTCCTCCTACCAAGACAGATAATACACTATCATTTAATCTTGCCCCATGGCAGGTTTCACATTCTGTTTCAATCATATAGTTTTCTAGCCACTCTCGTATCCAACTACTGCTTGTTTCCATGTATCTTCTTTGTAAATTGTTGATAATTCCTTCATAAAAATCCGTTTTATTGACCGTATTTCCACCTTTTGTAGAGTAATGGAAATGGATTAATTCATCACTTCCATAAAGAAGCATTTGCTTTTCCTTTTTTGTGTATTTTCCTATCGGTTTATCTAAATTGATTTTGTAATGTTTAGCAACGCATTCTAGTTGTTTAAAGTAAATTCCGTCTTGGTCATCACTCAATGTTTTGATTGCCCCTTCTTTAATGGATAATGTTTTATCTGGTATGACTAAATCCTCATCAATATTTAATTTAATTCCTAATCCCTTACAATCTGGACAAGCGCCAAATGGAGCATTGAAACTAAAGATTCTCGGTTCTAATTCAGGTAGAGAAAAATCACAATATGGACAAGCAAAATCCTCAGAAAATACCATTTCTTTTTCTCCGACAAATTCAATTACTACTTTTCCTTTAGCGAGTTTAGTCGCGGCCTCTACTGCCTCAGTTAATCTTGGCCGGATGCCTTCTTTTATGACAATTCGGTCCACCACAACGGAAATATTATCTTTTTTATTTTTATCTAATTCAATCTCTTCAGATAAATCGAGAATTTCTCCATTCACTTTAACACGTACATATCCTTCTTTTCGTAAATTTTCAAATACTTCTTTATGTGTTCCTTTTTCTCCATGAACAATAGGTGCTAAAATAATGAGTTTTGTTCCTTCTGGATGTTCTAAAATTTTATTTACCATTTCTTCTACACTCTGTGAAGAGATAGGAATGTGATGAACTGGACAATAAGGTATACCAATTCTTGCATATAAAAGCCGTAGATAATCATAAATTTCTGTTACGGTACCAACCGTAGACCTAGGATTTTTACTCGTTGTTTTTTGGTCGATACTGATGGATGGAGAAAGCCCTTCGATAGAATCTACATCAGGTTTGTCCGTTCCTCCTAAAAATTGTCTTGCATAAGCCGAAAGACTTTCTACATATCTTCTTTGTCCTTCTGCATAAATCGTATCAAAAGCTAAAGATGATTTTCCAGAACCGGATACCCCCGTCATTACAATCAGTTTATTTTTGGGTAATGTTAAGTCAATATTCTTTAGATTGTTTTCTCTTGCTCCTTTAATGATTATTTTATCCATACTTATCCCTCTTTCTGTTTCTTATTATACCTCTAACACAAACGTTTGTAAAGAAAAACAACAAAAAAAGAAACTTTTTTGTTTCTTTATGCGACTAACTTTTTTTGTTTGGCCTTATTTATCTGTTCTTCTATCACTGGATTTATCGCTAATACGTTTTTGCTATCTTTAGGTTGTTTTCTTTCTGGGCTAACTTTTTCTGATTTTTCTTGTTCTAATTTCGCTTGTTCATCGATTAAAATCTTTTCGATTTCACTTTCTGTAATCAAGCCTAACTTTTTCTTATATTTTTTGATTGGTATCATTTTTTGATTGATAAAATAGGGAAAATGTTCACTTAGTGGAAGATATAAGAAAAATCCTGCATCATTTTTAACTTTCTGAAACACCGCCACTTTTTTTTGAAATTCGTCTTCTTTTTCCCAAGCATCGGGATTGACTGTAGTAACATGCCCTATATAAATATGATTTATCGGATAAAATTTCTTTTTTTTCTTTTGCATAAAGTTTTCACTTCTTCCCCCTAAACCATATAGGAGAAATATCATATCATAGATAAAGAAAAATGACAAGTTTTTATCTGGATTTTTAATCTCTTTTGCTTATTTTCTGAATTGTAAAAGTAAATTCCACCTCAAATTAAGATAAAGTGGAATTTACTTATTCAAAAATCAAAGGTGGAAATTACCTCTTCAAAAT
>CAJUNG010000020.1 GCA_910587725.1 uncultured Bacilli bacterium | reverse complement strand
TCAAGTGATTACGGTCGGGAACTTAAATATCGATTTAGAAGAAGATGATAACTTTTCGATTGATAATACTTTACCTGTCTATGATGAAGTCGGAATGTTAAGTAAACCATTTAACTTTCGTTTAATCAATAATTCAGATGAAAAGGCAAACTATACCTTAAGTTTAGAAGATATTACGACTGGTGAGAAATTATCCTTTAGTGACGTCAAATTAGGGCTAACAAAAAATGGAGAAGCTTCGATTTATTCTTTAGATACTTTAGAAAATTTAGTGATTGATACAGATATTATTGGTGGTAATGAAACAATTGAATACAATCTTCGTTTATGGATAAAAGATACGGTTACTGATAATGAGTCAATTCAAGGTAAAAGTCTTAGATTCAGAATTCAAGTTAATGCAGAGCAAATTCCTAAAGAAATTTATGCAGAATCTATTTTAAATGGAACAGACCCAGTGTTGAGTGATAACCTAATTCCTGTAACCATTGAAAATGATGGAACAGTCCATAAGGCAGACCTTTATGATAAATGGTATTCTTATGAAGATAAACTATGGGCAAATGCTGTAGTACTTGAAGATAAAACCGTAAGTTATGAAAATGGAGAAGTCATTCCCAAAGAAAATATCGAGAGTTACTTTGTATGGATTCCAAGATATAAATATAAGATATTTAATGATACGGTTTATACTGGCTTAACTGCAATTGAAGATAGAGTACAAGAAATCGAAGTAGAATTTGAAGGAAAAAC
This sequence comes from uncultured Bacilli bacterium, assembly GCA_910587725.1. Lineage (GTDB taxonomy): Bacteria > Bacillota_I > Bacilli_A > RF39 > UBA660 > MGBC162581. The sequence continues at coordinate 28,654 of CAJUNG010000020.1, read as the reverse complement.
AACACCAATATCGAATGGAACCAAGAAAGATGAATGGTTAACGCATCCAGCATTTACTTCCTTTGATTCCAATGGATTTTGGGTGGGAAAATTTGAATCTGGATATAAGGGAGCAACTACAACATCTAAAGCAGAAATCAATTCAAGTGATAGTACAAAATTACAGATAAAACCAGATGTTTATAGTTGGAGAGGAATTATATTAGGAAATGCCTTTAAGGTAAGTTACGATTACTTAAGAGAAGACGAAAGTCATATGATGAAGAACATGGAATGGGGAGCAGTTGCTTATTTACAACATTCTAAGTATGGAAGTATGACAAGCGTCAGAATTAATAATCATTCATCTTATAAAACCGGATATGCCTCTGTTTCAGTACCAACTCTAGGAAATTCTAATACTAGTATTTCAGGAAATGAATATGGAACAACAGAAGATGTTACACGTGACTATACTACAGAAATCGGTTATACCGCAAGTACGACTGGAAATATTACGGGAATTTATGATATGTCAGGTGGTGCTTGGGAATACGTGATGGGATATAACGTAAGTGCAAATACACTTGGTGGATCGAGTGAAATAACCAATATTTATAGTGATTTTTTTGAAAGTAGTGCGTGGGGAAAATATTATGATAAATATTCTAACCCTGTAGTAGGAAGTACTCAATATCAAACAGGATTACTAGGGGATGCGACAAAGGAGATGGGGCCATTTGGAAGTGTAAAGGACCCTGATGAAGGGATAAGAAATAGAGCAAGTTGGTATTCTAATTATGCTAATTTTATTAATCCTAATGTGCCTTGGTTATTACGTGGTGGAAATATATATAACGGTTGTACTGCAGGTATGTTTTCATTTATTTATGCTAATGGTGGGATTTATACCAATAATATTTCCTTTCGTGTTGTCCTTACCCCATAATTATATGACCCATCAAAATCCTTCCTCATTTTTGATAAAACTATTTTGATAATCCTATTCTCTTACGATTCTTGTTTCATATGAGATAGAGTTGGCAATTCCCCAATTATAATAATAGAAGAGTTTATCATATTTCATTTAGTAAGATTCTAGGAAAAAAATAAAAATTCACAAACAAAAAACACAGGAGATGTTGATTTCTCTTGTGTTTTTTTTATTATTTAATAATTCCGTTACTTTTAAACTTTTCTACAATTTTATCATAAGAAACATCACCAACAATTCTAGTAGAAACGGACTTTTCTTCGCCATTTTGATAAAAAATAAGTACTGGCGTAGAAGAAGTACCTGTATATTGTTTCAATTCTTTTCTTTCTTCACTAGATAATTGATTGACATTGATTGTCTTCACGACAACTCCATAATTCTTGATAAATTTTTGCAATTTAGGTTTTAAACTTGCACAATGAACACATTCATCTCCCCATTGCTCCAAAACAAAACTTTCCTTGTTTTCTATTAACGTTTTATATTCCTCTAAAGTAATTGCTTCTAATTTGCCTGAATTAGAATCACATCCACCAAGAAAAATGCAGAAAACGAACAAAATCATGATGATTCCCTTTTTCATTTCTTTCACCTCGCGAATATTGTAACATAAATTCACAACTTTGTCTTCCTTTTTCGAAAAAACTATTGTATAATTATTTCTAGAATAGAGGAGGAATCAAAACTATGATATTCAGAAAGCCGTATGCTTTTTTAATTCGGAATTTTAGAAAAATTAACATTATCCTTTTCTTAATTACTGTTTTTGCTTTCGCTAAGGAATTGCAATTAGCAAACCTGACCAAAGAATATATTGAATATGGAGATGCAATTATACTGAAAAATATCTTAACAATTTTTTCTTCGACTTACTATCTTAGTTTAATTGCCATTTTAATAATTACAGGAATTCTTTTATTCCTCCTTTATAAAAAAGATAAACCGATTAAAGTCTACTCCTTAATTATGATTACTTATCTAGCGAATCTTATCTTTATCATTTATGCAAACAGTTACTTTAGTCAAATCATCGTCCATGGATTTGATAAAGCAATGGCTAGAAATATGAATGGATTTGCGTTTATTATAAGCCTCCCACAATATGCTATTTTACTACTTTTACTCATTCGTTCTATCGGACTAGATTTAAATAGTTTTGGATTTCGCCAAGATAAAGAACTTTTAGCTAGTGAAGAAGATAGAGAAGAAGTCGAAGTTGAAGTTGAGTTTAACAAAGACAAATTAAAACGGAAATGGAATTACTATATTCGAAATGGAAAGTACTTTATCAAACAAAACAAAGTTTACTGTATCATCGCGACCATATTCATTTTGCTTTTTGGAGGACTATTCACTTACCGACAAATCTATATTGTCAATAAAGTATACAAACAACAAGAAACATTATCAGGAAATTATTATAAATTTAAAGTTAATCATAGCTATATCACTACGAAAGACTTTAAAGGAGATACATTAGAAAATGGGAAAAGCTATATCATCATCGATTTTGATGTGACTAATCAACTAGATTATGAAAGAACACTAGATATTGATAAATTTATGATTATGATTGATGATAAAATGTATACACCAACAGTAAACTACAACGAATACTTCTCTGACTTAGGGCCAGTCTTTAAAAAACAACCATTAGGAGCAAAGACTAAAGAAAATTACTTCATCATCTATGAGATAGATACTCCTAAACAAGATGCGTCAATCTTTCTTCGCTATCAAGATTTAGCACATTCTGCTAAACTAATTAAAATTCGTTTACAAATTAAAGATATTACAGCATTTGTAGAAAGAGAGACAAAAACCAGTGGAGAAGTCTTAACGATTCCTGTAAATGTCGAAGAGACGAAAGAGTTAGAGGTAACTTCTTACGAGATAGGGAAAAGTTACAATTACACCTATGAGTCTTGCTACATCAACACCTGTCCAATTTATCAAGCAACAGCATCGGCAGAAACCGGAAGAAATATCTTATATTTAAAAATCAATCCAAGGAATTCTACGACAAAAGAAATCCTAGAATTTATGCTTCGTTATGGAAAAATAAAATATAAAATCGGGGAAACAGAATATCAAGAAAGTATTACCTCCGCAATTTCAAAAGCCTATAAGGGTAACTTTATCTTATTAAGTATTCCCGAACATATAGAAGAAAAAAGTATTTCCTTTGTATTTACGATTAGAAATAATCAATATACCTACAAACTTAAATAGAGAGGATGTGGATTTATGAAAAAACAAATTGAAAAAATGGTAGAAAAATTAAAAACTACGGTATGGGGAAAAGCAATTATTGTCACTTTTATCCTTCTTGTCATTGGCTTTTTAAGTTATATTTTCTATTTCAAAGGACTGTTCGCTTTTAAAGAAAATGAGAAAAGACTATTAGATGGAGCTAGACACTACTATGAAAGGAATCCTTTAAAACTTCCGAAAGAAGGACAAGTTGCAGAGATTTCCCTTTTATCTTTATATGAAGGGGATTGGGTAACTTCTTTATTAATTCCTGGAAAATCTCGAGTTTGTAGTGAAGATGGCTTTGTTCGCGTAATCAATAAAAATGGAGCATACACTTACTTTGTTTCTCTAAATTGTGGTAAATATCACTCAAAAATGGATAGCAAAGCACCAGAAATCATTCTGAAAGGAGCTAATCCTTTAGTGATTCACCCAGGAGAAGAGTATCAGGACCCAGGTGTAGAAAAAGTTGTCGATAACAAAGACACGATAAAAGTAGAAGAAGTGGTGATTGATACTTCGAAATTAAATGTCAATAAAGTAGGAAACTATGAAGTTACTTATAAAGTTTATGATGGCACCTTTAATTTAGGAAAAGTGACAAGAGAAGTGGTTGTTGCCGATACTTTATCAGGAAAAATCGAAAAAGATAAGGGAGAAAATCATATTTATAAAGGAACAGTCAACGATAATTACGTTTTATTCTCAGGAATGTTGTTTCGCGCAGTAAAAGTAAATGAAAATAAAGAGACGATGCTCATTACGGACAATAATATCGCAAATGTTTTATATACAACAGGAAGTACAGATTATAAAGATTCCAATGTCTATACTTGGTTAAATGAATACTTTTATTCTAAAATTTCTGCTAATAGTCAAAAATACATGGTAGATAACACCTGGTGTTATGATATGCAAGGAAGCTTAGATACACCAAACAATTGTGCACAAAAAATAGAGGCGAAAGTTGGGTTATTATCATTGAATGAATATATGCAAAGCTTAGAAGGAGAAAAATCCTATCTATTGACATTGCATGACTTCCTCTTGCTAAACTTGCAAGATGATTCACATGTATGGGCAACTAATCCTGGAGAAAGTCACTTACCAGAAGCGGATACCTCAGGAACACTAGAAGGAATCCACCCAGTTGTTATTTTGCAAAAAGATATTTGCATTATTGCTGGAGATGGAACGAAAGATAACCCATATAAATTACAGGATTATTATTATGGAAAAGAAAATGAAGAATTAAAAACTCGCCTAATTGGAGAGTATGTAAACTATTCTGGATATGATTTTCGAATCAGTAATATATCAAACGATGGAAAAGTAGAATTAACCTCTAGTGGAACCTTAATGAATCTAACAACCAAAGAACCACTAACATTCGCATACCAAGAAAATACTGTGCCTTCTACTGATATTAATGCAGAAGGAAACTTATTTCACTATCTAGATAATGAAATTATCAATTATGTTAGTGAAAAATTAATTACGAAAAACACTTATCAAATTCCTATCATCAATCGAGAACAAACATATAAAGAGTTAGAAAAAAAAGAAATCACTAGTTATTTTTCTGTCCCTGCGACTTATGAAATATTTTCTGGTGTTGGAGATGGGACAACGGCAATGATTTATTGGCTTAGCGATCAAAAAGATAATCAGGTTGCTATGATTAATCCGGCAAACGGTCTTGCGTTTTATCTAGATAAAATGACCTATCCAGAAAATGGAATAAAATTAAAACTAACGTTAAAAGAAGGAACAAAAATTGCCAGTGGAAAGGGAACGGTTCAAAATCCGTATATTGTGAAGTAGAAATGAAAAAGAAGGGAAAAATTTGTCTTTTCTCAGGCCTAATCTTATGCATTCTGATTAGCATATTTCTTATAGGAAGAGGAAGAAATGAGAAAAAACAGACGACATTTCATGGTGTTGAAGATGGATACTATGAAATTGAAGAAAGAGTAGAAAAAGTAAAAACAACAAAAGTAGAAGATAGAAGTAGTATTGGTTGGGTTCGAGTACAAGGAACGAATATTGATTATCCGATTATAGATGTACAACTAGATTCATTAGACAATTTTACATGGATTTCACCCTTCTACTTTTCAGGGGACACAAGAAAAGTAATTTACGGACACAACATGAGAAATGTATCAAATGAACCATTAGTAGCAGAACCAACACACACCAGATTTGAACAATTAATGTCATTTGCTAACTATAATTTTGCAAAGGATAACTTATATATCCAAGTTACTGAAGATGGAGAAAATCATTTATATAAAATTTTTGCTGTTGGCTTTTACTCTGTAGAGGAAGAGATAGGCAATTCCTATTCCAATGAAAACCTTTCTTCTTACATTAGTAATGCAGAAGAAAGAAGTATCTATAAATATGATATTGAGGTTAAAGATACTGATGATATTATTTCTTTAATTACATGTACTAGGTTTTATGGATACGATGGAAAAACGCAATTTCGTGTTGATGCGAGAAGGATAAGAGAAGGGGAGAAAACAAACCAATATTTAGTTATAGCAAAAGAGGGTTGGAACGATATGGAAGCATTATAGAAAATTTTCTGAAAGTTTTGTTTGTTCTATGATTGCAAGCAATCAAATTTGTGATATAATGGAATAAGAATAGGAGGTAGAACATGAAAAAAAGTCTAAAATTGATGATGATTTTTACATTTGTTTGTTTGTTTAATTATAAAATAACCGATGCAGCAAATAATAAAATTTGTGTCAATAGTATGACTTATGAAATAACAGAGTTTGGAAGCAAAGTTAATATTTATGAAATCGATGCGGCAATGCTAAAAAAGGGAAATGTATATTCAGGAGATTTGGCCTCACTTCCAAAACAAGAACAAAAAAATTATACATTTCAAGCAACCAATTTAGGTTCTAAATGTTTTACAACAAAGAATCCAGATGGAAATGGATATATTACCAATTCATGCCCCACAATTAAACAATCTTATTTAAGTAGTAGTCCATATTCTGTAAATAAGCTAGCAAAACTTATGCAAGAAAACACCAGGATGGATCGTAACGGTCTTACGATTACCATTCGTGATAACGATGAATTGAATGGAAAACTAGTGATTCGAAAAATAGAAGCTAGTAACCGTTTGAATAATACAGGAGTGGGATTATCCTTTGGGTTAAATTATCCAGGAGGAATCTTGAGTACAGAACTTTATTATTTGACTAGAGGGTCTGCAATTAATATTCATCTAGCCTCAGGAAAACCAACTTATTTTGAATTTTATCTCACTGAAGATGGATCTATTGAATGTGGCGGAGCTTACTTAGGAAATTATCAAATTACTGCACCTTATATGACCGAAATGGATAATCCTTGGAAAAATAGTAATATTTGCCAAGATTTTAAATCAGATAAATACAGTTATATTCCCTATAGAAGTTCATATATTCCGGAGTGTTATAATGATAAAATTCATGTTAGTGAAAACATATCAGAAACAAGTATTCAAGCAAAAATAAATTCTTATGTTAACATTTTTAAACAGGCCTATGAAAGTGGCAGTGATGCCTTGATGTGTCAACTAACAGGAAACACCAAAAAATATACAACTAGTTATACAAAAACAATCGATGGAGTAAGTTACTGGGGAGCAAACTGTACAGAGACGATGACCATTACCTATGAAGAACCGAAAAAAGTATCCGCAGGAACAGGTTTTACCTATGATACAACAGTAGAAATCGAAAGAGTGTGTACTCCCTTAAAATTAAGAGATGTTCCACAAAGACCACCATGTCCACCAGGACCTTCAAAAACAGTTATATGCACAAATCCATCAACCGGGGAACAGCAAAACCATGCAGGACCTAACGATGATTTTGATGAATGTGTATATCGTTGTGATGGTGGAAAATACTCACAATCTTGTGTAAATCAGTGTTATCAAAAAGTGTATGAAAATGTAAACAGTGAAAAAACAGAGACAAACGAAAAAGTTTATGGAAGAAATTTTTCGGATATAATTTCCGTTTCAAAAAGTCCGAAGGCAACACCGATTTTGGATATTGATCAAGGAAATCGTTTAGACTATTGTGTGCCATATAATAGTAGCAATCCATTTAGTTTCTCCAATCCAAACTGTAATGTAGATGGTGTATCATTTGTTATGACCAACGGATGTGCCATTGATGGTTGGGTATGTAGTACAACACCAGCGTATGACCCAAATAGTTGTGGTGGGGAAGATCCAAATGAGCGTGCAAAATTCAACAGCGATAAAGTTGCTATCGAATCTTGGATTAGAACTTATACAACGAGTGAAGATTTTACTGTTGCAGTAGATGATTCCTATAAACCAAAAGGAGAGAAAACGTTAACTGTATCTAATAGCATGCATGCTAGTGATATTCCTAACGGAATGCTAAGTGTCAGTGGAGGAATTGGTTCTACTTCAGTATCAGGTGAAACTGTAACTGTAAGAAAAAATTATACTATCCGTTTACCAAAAGCAGTAATTAATCCAGAAAATGCGGATGTAACCTATAAAGAAAATACCTATCGTTTAAAAAATAATGAGCAAGATGGGGGAAATCAGTACTATACAGATTTCCTATCTAGTCCAATAAATGATTGGCGGATAAGAGAATGGAATAGTAACTATATACCAGATAAATATAATATTCATGTTACTTTAAATAATTTAGGAACCAATATTAGTGGTGATGATTACACTTGGTCGATGATAAGGATTGATTGCTTCTATGGTCTTGTTAACAAATATATTTGTGTAGAAGGAGACCCAGAGTGTCCTGATCCAGATTGTCCACCAGGTACTATATGCCCAACCCCAACACTCACTCCACCAACTTCACGTCCTCCAGGAGAACCTGATGATCCTAATGACCCAGATAATCCAGACAACCCTGGTTTTCCAACTTGCCCACCAACTGATGTTTGTACAGGAGGGCAAAAATATATGTTTAGAGAGGTAAATCTAAATGATTTATTTCCTGATAGAAATCCAAGATGGAATTGGAGCTATCAAGCAAGTGGTGAGGTTGATCCGGCAACAATTATTCAAAAAATCGAGTCCACTGGAAATAGTGCTTATGATAATGCACATTTAGAATACGAAATCGTTTTAACAAGACAAAATATTAGAAATATTCGAAGTCAAAATAAACGTCTTGGAAATTATTTAAACTATGATTTAGGTAGTTGTACTTTAGTAAGAGGAAAAAAGATTTGTAAAAGTGAACTTCTTACTAATACAAGCTACGTTAGTTCCTTTAGTAAATTAGGAACCCCTGGAACAAAGTAGGTGAAAAATTATGAATAAAGGAATTTTAGCAGCAGGAGCTATTATGCTTGCCATTATGGCTCTTGCCGCAGTCAATATCATCAATAATTATTCTTCTAGCAATGAGCTAACAGAGTCTCTTCTCAGAGATACGATAGAAAGTGCAATGCTAGATGCAGTCGACCTTGCTTACTATAGAGTAAGTGGGGGAGTCATCAGGATGGATACCGAAAAATTTCTAGAAAACTTCACACGACGTTTTGCAGAAAGTGTATCTAGTAATAAGGACTACAAAATTCGGGTATATGATGTCTATGAAATCCCACCCAAAGTAACGATTGCTGTCGGAAGTAAAACAACGGCGACCTTTCAAGGAGAAGATTTTGACATCGTCAACCGAATTAGTGGAATCATCGAGACAAAATACAGCGAGAACCAACTATTAAATGAATAGAATAGAAAAGAGGGAAAGTATGAATAACGTTAGCATGTCAATTAAGAAAGCATTGACAAACAAAAACACCGTAACCATAGTCGGAATCATTATTGCACTTATTGTCGTTTACATCGGATACAATATGCGTATCAGAAGTATGACAGACCCATATCCTGTGCCATATGCACTAGATACCCTAAAACCAGGAACAAAAATCACATCAGACCAAGTAGGGACAATGAATGTACCACGTGCTGCATTAAAAGGAACCTACATTGCGGATGCTAGTGGAGTCATCGGAAAATATGTTAGTGAAGACAGTATCATCCCAAAGGGAAGCTTATTCTACTCACGTAGTGTTGTCGAAAAAGGACAATTAGAAGGAGTAAAAGCTTTAGATTATCCTGAAGGACACGTACTTGTAAACTTTGCTGTCAATATGGAGACAAGTTATGCAAACCTTTTATATCCAGGAGAGTACATGGATCTTTATCTAAAAATTAGATATGCAGGAGAAAATGTAAGCCAAGCAGATGAAAATAAATTAACTGTAGGAAAATTATTAAGCGACATTAAAGTATTAAAAGTAGTAGATGCAAATGGAGACAACGTCTTTGATGATTTAGACGAAAAGAAAACTCCAGCACAAGTTATCTTCGCTGTTCCAGAAGAATATCACATCCTACTTAGAAAAGCGATGTACTTAAGAACTTATGAAGCACAAATTATCCCTGTGCCAAAAAGAGTTACTTCTAGTGAAGCCCCAGATGCAACCATCAGTAGTAGTCAATTAAAAGATTTCATCAACAATGTAACTGTATGGACAGGAGAGGATGCACCAATTACCGTTCCTGATAACCAGTAAAGGAGGTTGCCATGAACGAAAATTTATTTGAACAACTGGATTTTGGTGCCTTCAAAGAATATATCGAAAATGATGATATTACCGATATTTCTTATACCAACAATGGACAGATATGGGTAAGGTCCTTAACTAAAGGATCTTACCGTATCGATAACGGAAATATCAATAATGCAGTCGTAGAAAAGTTAGCATTTCAATGTTCAAACGTAATGGGAACCACCTTTAATATGGCAAAACCATTTCTAGATGCCGAAAGCACAGAACTTCGTATGAACTTTGTGCACGAGTCAGTAGCAACAAACGGGATTGCTTTAGTAATTCGTAAAACCCCAGCAAAGATTCGTCTAAAAGAAGAAACCTTGTTACAAGAAGAATACGTTACCAAAGAAATCCACGATTTTCTGTTAAAATGTGTAGAGGGACATTGTAACATTATCGTTTCCGGAGAAACTGGTAGTGGTAAAACAGAGTTTGTAAAATATTTAGCATCCAATATCAAAGAAAACGAAAAAATTATTACCATCGAAGATACTTTGGAACTTCATTTGGATAAAATTTATCCAAACCGCGATATCGTTGCGATGAAAACGAACAATATTGCGAGCTACTCTGATGTTTTGGTTACTTGTATGAGACAGAATCCAAAATGGATTTTATTATCCGAAGTACGTAGTGCAGAAGCAGTTCTTGCCGTTCGTAACTCGATTTCCTCAGGTCATAACATCTTAAGTACAATCCACTCGGATAAAGCAAAATCCATCCCACAAAGAATGTATGCCTTAATGGAAACGGACTTAGAAGTAGAACAGTTCTTAAACACCATTTATCGTTATGTACAAATTGGTGTGCATATCAAGGCCTATTACAGTAAAAAATTCAACAAGTTCCATCGTGAAATTGATGAAATTACCGAATTTTATATCGATGCGGACAATAATCCAAAATCGAATACATTCTACCAAAAGACGGTTACCGGAAAGATTATGCTTGCGCCAATTAGTAAGAATTTAAGGGAATATTTAGAAAATCAAAATATTTCTTTAGCGCAATTCAAAACTTTATTAGAAGGATTGAATAGCGATGACGGAAGTGAAACGACAAGCCCATTGAAATCTACACCTTCAGAAAACTATACAGAAATCGGCAATCGTCAAAATACGCCATATCAAGAAATAAGTCCTAGGATGGATGAAACCGTAGTACCGACAAATTTCGTCAGCCAAAATCCAAGTCCCATAATAAAAGAAGACGCAGAAACGTTGTAAGGAGGGAAGATTATGGAATTTATTATTGTTGCAATCATTCTCATCTTCATTGTTCTTTATCGAAAATATAAGGGTGAGAATGTTTCTAAATTTATCACAGAGCAGGCAACTATAATCTATGATAAATTTGCACCATATTCTTTCAAGTTAGTGAGAGAAAAAACAAAGGAATTAGGGCAGGAATATACTGCGAGACAATATTTGATGCAAGTCATTATTTTTACAAGCTTTGCTGCTGTTGTCTCTTACCTTTATTTCTACAGTATTCCCGTAACGATATTTTATATGTTTGTCGTAAATTTTAGTATTCCTTATCTAGCATTCCTACGTTGTAAAAAAGTATATAGTGAATTTATCTTTGAGCAAATTCAAGTATATACGACCAATACAATTATGGAATTCGCAACTACGCAATCTTTTGTAAAATCGATTGAAGGCGTTGCCGCTAGTGGAGTATTAGAAGACCCAGTGTTGGGGGATGTGAACCAGATGATTCAAATGTCTTATGCAAATGGTTCTATTGATGAGGCATTAGAATACATGAATCAAAAATATCCGTATTATATCGTTAAAAACATGCATCAATTATTCCTTCAAATCACCAAAGAAGGAGCAATGGATTCAGGAGAAAGCTTAGAAAATATGCAACAAGATATCGATATGCTTGTCGAAGGTGTATATCGTGATAGAATGGAACGTGCATCTTTTCACAAATCCTTTTTACAGTACGGGGTAATGTTATACCTAATGGTGATGTTAATTCAGTACATGTTAGGAAGAGATACTTATATTAAACTAATTGAACAGTGGTATGTCATCCTAATTCTTCATGGAATTATCCTAATCAATAGTTATTTTCTTCTCAAAGGAGAAAAATATTATAACGAGAATGTAGGTGCAGAATAATGGCAGAAATCGTAATCGCTGGAGCAATTATTTTATTCATCGTTTTCTACACAAAAAGAGTAGATAAGGACCAATTTATTAAAGATACTGACTTCTTAGTGAAAATGTTAAAGGAGAAAGATTATGACTTTCTAGTGGCTGCTAAATATGGAGATAAAGTAGAACCCGATGTTTTATTTCAAAAAAGAATTAATAGTGCATTAATTATCTTTGTCTTTATTTTATTTATCTTTTTGACTAGTTTATCTTTATTAAATATTATTTTAGCTTTAGTTATCGCTTTCTTTGCTTTCAAAAGTGGTTATTCTAACTTAAAAAAGTATTATAAAAAGCATCTACATGAAATTGATGTGATGTTACCATATTACCTAAAAGGGCTAGAAATTCTTATTCAGCACTATACGGTACCAGTAGCACTCGCAAAAAGTATTGAAGATGCACCCGATATTTTTAAACCAGGGTTAAAAGAAATGATTGCTAAAATCGATGCCGGGGATTCATCAATTGACCCATATATGGAATTTGCGAATCTCTATCCCGTTAGAGACTCGATGAGAATGATGCGTCTTTTATATCGTTTAGGTTTAGGAGAACAAGATAAGAAACAAGAACGTTTACTAATGTTTTCAAGAACAGTTTCTTCTCTACAAAATAAAGCGAGGGAAACAAAATATAAAGAAAGACTTCATCATATGGAAAGTCAGACAATGATTATGCTTGTAGCAACAGGAGCAGGTGTTATGATTATTATTGTTATGGCAATGTTATTCATGTTCCAAACAATTTAGAAAGAGGGAGAAAGCCTTCTTTTTTTGTATGATTTAATCCTTTTTAAGGACACAAACTTGAGAATAAAAAAGAAAGATGAATAAGATAATAATTTTTTGATTCCTACCTTAACTTCATGTATAATAATCATAGAGGTGATAAGATGAAAAAGGATAGGAAGAACAAAATCAATTTGAAGATGGAAAAATCCATATGGGTAGGCTTTGGGATTATCTGTCTATTCCTATATGCGTTTTTAAATACAAATCTTGCCTTTCAGAATGATATCTTTTATAGCATTAAAAATGGGGAAAACCTGTATCGGTTTGGTCTTGACTTTGTAGACCATTCCTCAATGTTTGCTCTTAACTATCAATATCCACATTATCTATTCGACTTACTAACCTATTTTCTCTACCAAATAGGAGGATTACTAGCAATTTATATTGCCGAAGTAGTGCAATTTGCAAGCCTTGGTGGAGTTTTCTATCGATTATTAAAGAAAAAGACTGACCAAAAGTTTTTTTCACTATTTACAACGATGATTTTTATGGCCTTTTTTTACCCCTTTGTCTCTTTTCGTGTACAAAATCTTAGCTTTTTTCTCCTTTTGTTCGAATTTTATCTATTAGACGCTTTTGTAGAAAGCAAGAATCAAAAATTTTTATATCCACTTCCCATCTTATCTTTTTTGCTTGTCCAGTTTCATGGGGCAGTTTTTCCATTCTTTCTTGCTTTATTCCTTCCGTATTTCGCCTCCGATATCCTACATTATTATACAAAAATCAAATGCAAAACAGAGAAAAATAAAAAAATTAATCTAAAACTCTTTCTCCTAATTTTTCTTTTATGTATCTTAACTTCGTTAATTACGCCGAGTGGAATTGAAAGTATTTTATATAGTATCAAAATTGGTCTTGGAAATAGTATGGACTATATTAGAGAACATCAACCATCGTCACTAAAGGATGCACCACAAATTTTCGCTTTATTGTTTTCATTTCTTACCATATCTTTGCTATTTAAAGTCAAATACAAAACTAGCGATATCTTTTTCTTCTTAGGAATTACGCTCATGTTTTTCTTATCCCTTCGTCATGGTAGCTTTTTTCTCTTAATTGTCTTTCCACTTTTGATGATTAGAATACGAGAAAGTGTGAATCATGAGGATAAATGGAAAAAACAAGAAGAGATTTTGCTTATCCTAACAAAGAAAATTTTTCCCATCTTGCTATTATCTATGTTAGTTCAAGCAAGTCACCACGTAAAAAACGTGACGATAGATGCGTTTGTTCCAGAAAATCTTTATCCCGTGAAGATAGCAGAATATATCAAAGAAAATTTAAATTTAAACGAAATCTCACTTTTTCATGGATATCAAGAGGGAAGTTATTTGCTTTTTTTAGATATTCCTGTATTCATCGACTCACGATGTGATTTATATTTAAAAGAGTTTAATCACGAAAAAGATATATTTTCTGACTTTTTAACCTTAGAAAGCACATTAAACGAAGAATTACTAAAAGAATATAAAATTACTCATATTTTAGCAGCAAAAAACACCACACTTTACCAATTAAGTTTAAGCAAGTACTCAATCATTGAGGAAGATGAGCATTATGCACTTTTTCTAACTACAAAGGAAAAGTCCTCTAAAAGTATAGAGTAAGAAAAATAAGGAATACTAAATTTGTCAATATTTTACGACAATTTACACAAAAACCGCTTGTAAAATTCGTAAAGTATGCTATAATTTTTATTGTAGAAGGGAGAGTTGAACAAATGAAAGAAGCAATGGGTGAATTAAATATGACGGTAGTAACCATCGTTGCAGTTGCTGCAATCGCTGCATTTTTTGCACTTATCTGGCCATCGATAAGAGATAGTATTACGAATAGTTGGAACTCTATTGACAACACAAAATTACCATCAAGTTACATCGTAAGATAGGAAGGATAAAATGAGAGAAGCGTTAGGTAGTGTATGGACCATTCAAATCATTTTAATTTTTATGATTTTAATCAATGCTTACCTTGCTTTTTCTGTAAATTATACAAAGGCATTTCGAATCAAAAATAATATTATTTCAATTATTGAGACGAATGAGGGATTTACAGAAGGGGCAAGATTACAAATTGAAGAGTTAATGCTAGATAGTGGATATAGTGTTTCTTATCAAAATATGGTATCTTCCGGTTGTAAAGAAGGAAATTATAAAGCCATTCAAAATAATGCTGGAGGATTCTGCATTAAATTGAATCGTGCAGGGGATAGAAGTGGATATTATAGTATTAAAACTTATATCAGTATCGATATTCCAATTCTCGGAAGTTTCTTCGGTTCTTTTCCTAATACATTCGCAATTAAAGGAGAGACGAAAACAATTTATTCCAATAACATTAATGCGATAAACTTAGAGACAGAATATTAGGAGGGATAAAGATGAACGTAATTATTTCAAATAAACGACAAGAAATGCTATCCAATTTAAATATTGAAGTGGCTAAATCCGTAAACGGCGTATTTACAGCAGATGAAATCATCGAAATGTTTACGAATTTCTTTTTTGGAAGAATGATTCTTGATTTAACTGCGCTAGATAATTATAGAGATATCAGAAATTTACAAAGAATTTCGATTTCTTTAGCCGTAGAGAAAATTATCGTCGTACTTCCACCAGAGGACGAGGCAGTCAATGCCCCAGCATTTTTATCGAAAATGATTTCTATGGGAATCTATAATTTTACAAAGGACTTAGAGGGAATTAATTATTTACTTCAAAATCCAAATGGATATCGTGATGTTGCCCATCTACATCAAATTGATGTTGTAGAACAACCACCGCAAAATGTAGTTTCTGCGCCGACTCCACAAATTATAGGGATGGAGAATTATACATATAGCAATGTTGCCCCAAATACGAATATGATTTTAGGGGTGAAAAATTTAACAGATGGAGCAGGAAGTACAACCCTTGTTTATTTGTTGAAGAAAGAACTAGAAAAGCGTGGAGTTTCTACTCTTGCGATTGAAGTAGATAAACGTGATTTTACCTATTTAAATGATAAGACGCTCGTATCGACAACAAAGGCCGATTTAGCAGGAGCATTATTAAAAAATAGAGGAGCAACCATCACGTTGATTGATTTGAATACGGCAGATGAAGATTTATGTACAGATATGATTTATTTGTTAGAGCCATCATTTATTAAATTAAATAAATTAATGATGAAAGATAGAAAAGTATTCGAAAAATTGGCAAATAAAAAGATTATATTATCCAAGAACGTTCTTTCTAATAGCGATATTGCTGAATTAGAATACGAAGCGAAGGCAAAGTTCTTTTATGCCATTCCTAATTTGGATGATAGAAAAGATAATGGTGGGGTTTTGTCTGGGCTCTTGGAAAAACTTGGCATTATTTAAATAAAAGAGATTGACAGAAGTACAAGTTTATAGTAATATTTTAGTTAAGGGAGGAGTAATAACATGTTAGATTTAGTACAAGTATTAGCAGGAACAGAGGATTATTGCAAGGGTATTGGTCCAATTGTTAATTTATTAAAGAATGGTGTATTGCCAATTTTTCAAATTGGGATTCCAATTTTATTAATCATATTTGGTTCTATTGATTTAGGAAAAGCGGTAATGTCTAGTGATGATAAAGAAATCAAAGGAGCAACCGGTAAATTAATTAAACGTATCATTATGGGTGTGGTTATCTTTTTCATTCCATTCATTATAACCTTAGTAATGAATGTTGTAGCAAGCAATTCAGATAAAGAGGCAACAGATGCTATAAATTGGGCCAATTGCTGGAAAGAGGCTTAAAAAGAGTGATAGAAATATCATTCTTTTTTAGTTAATTTTAAACAAAACAGAAGAAAAAACCTCTATACTAATTCATCGTAATTAGTAAGGAGGTTTTATTTTGGATATATTAGATAACGTACTTGGTTTCGCTTTAGATGAAGAACAAAGAAAAGTTGTTTGGGATAAACACCGATATACTCTTGTAGTAGCATCAGCTGGAAGTGGAAAAACCTTAACGATTGTAGGGAAAATTTTAAATTTAATCCAAGTAGAAAAAATGGCGAAGGAGGAAATTTTATGTATTTCCTTTACCAACAAGACAGTAGATAGCTTAAAAACAAAATTAAAGTCATATTACAATATTGAATTAGATATCATGACATTTCATAAATTAGCACTAAGTATTCTAAAGACAAGCCATAGAAATTATTCCATAGCACCTGCAAATACTTTAGAATACACATTAGAAGAATACTTTAAAGGGATTATCCTAGAAAATGATGATTTAATGAAGATTGTTCTTCGCTATTTTCAAATAGCAATAAGAAAAAATATTACCCATACCTATCAACATTGGATAAGTTTAGAAGAGAAA
Source organism: uncultured Bacilli bacterium (assembly GCA_910587725.1). Lineage (GTDB taxonomy): Bacteria > Bacillota_I > Bacilli_A > RF39 > UBA660 > MGBC162581. Next base: position 11,469 of record CAJUNG010000020.1, on the reverse strand, counting down.
AAAATTGATGATTTCATTCGACTCATGGCAACATTCATTCGCCTTTTAAAAGGAAAAGGGAAGGGCTTAGAAGAAATATTTACACTTCTTTGGAAATCAAGAAGAAAAATCTTTCCCCTGTTTAAAGAGAGGCAAACCTTATTCTTAATCCTTGTCCTAAATGGATATCAAATTTATGAAGAAGAACTAAAATCATCTGGTCTCATCGATTTTGATGATATGATTACCTATGCCAAAAATAATGTAGAAAACAATGAAAAAATTAAGAAATACCGTTATATCATCATTGACGAATATCAAGACACAAGTTATCACCGTCATCTTTTAATCGAACAAATTTTAAACGTTAGTGGTGCGAGTCTATTAGCGGTCGGAGATGATTTTCAGTCCATATATCAATTTAGTGGGTGTGATTTAACCTTATTTTTGAACTTCTCCCAATATTTTTCTCCTGCAAATATCCTTTATCTGACGAAAACTTACCGAAATAGTCAGGAACTAGTAAATATCGCGGGAAAATTTATAATGAAGAACAAAAAGCAAATAAAAAAGCAAGTCAATTCTAATCATCATTTAAAAGTACCTATCGAAATTTATTATACCAAAGACCAAAAGTTAACGTTAAAAAAGAGACTAGATAACATAAACACTAGAGAAGTTCTTATATTAGGAAGAAATCACTTTGATATTTTTCCCCTTTTAGATGATGAATTAATAATGAAAGAAGATATTCTTTTTTATCGAAATCGTCCTGATTTAAAAATAAACTATCTAACCATTCATAAATCAAAAGGATTAGAAGCAGAATCGGTGATAATCATTCATGTAGATGATGATGTAGTGGGTCTACCTTCAAAGGTGAAAGATGCGAAATATTTAAACCTAATTCAAAACAGAAAAGAGATAATTCCTTATGCAGAAGAAAGACGAATTTTTTATGTGGCACTAACTAGAACGAAGAATAAAGTATACTTAATCGCAAATCGGAAAAAAGCCAGTTCGTTTTTAAGAGAGCTGACTTCTGAAAACACACGTATTTACATAGAATAAACCATGAGAAAATATAGAAAAGTACATATCAAGCGAAGAAAAGAAATAAAAACGCTTCCCAGTCTTCTAGGAATTCTTTTTTTTGCTTTCTTGTTAAGTCTTATTCTTGTTTTCCGTATTAGTGAAAATCTAACGCCAACCTTACTCACGTTAGCGGATGCTAAACTCAATAAATATTCTACTTATATCGTAAATAATGCCATTAGCCAAGTTCTAGAAGATAAAATTGATACCGATTCCTTGTTCACCATAACGAAAAATCAACAAGGAGAAATTCAACTCATCGATTTCAACCCTAGTGCAGTAAATCATATATTAAGCGTTGCGACGACAGTTGTCCAAGAAAACATTCGACTTTTAGAAGAAGGAAATTTATCTGCTGTCGGAATTAAAGACTTAACAATTTCAAAGCAAGAGGAACAAGAATTAAAAGAAGGAATCATCGTATCCCTCCCTGTTGGTGTAGCAACCAAAGTAACTTTTCTATCCAATCTAGGTCCTAAAATCCCAATTCGCTTTTCTTATATCGGTGATGTCAATAGCAACATTACTACGAAGCTAACTCAATATGGAATGAATAATGCGATGATTGAAATTGGAATGCATCTAGAAATGACCGCTCAAATTTATCTCCCATTTTCTAGCGATATTAAAATGATTGACTGTAATATTCCCCTCGTAATTAAAATGGTACAAGGAACGATTCCGAACTTCTATGCGGGAGGATTAACGACAAATTCTAACCTTTACTCTAGTGAAGTAGGAGATAATCGGTAGAAAAAATTAAGATTTTGTGTTATGATAACTCCGTGGTGAGAAGATGAAAAAAGGATTATATTGTGTCTTATTACTAATAGGGATGTTTCCTTTGTTCGTACAGGCAGAAAAAAAGACGATAAATATTTACTTATATTATGGAAAAAGTTGTCCGATTTGTGAAGAAGAAAAATCATTTTTATATCAATTAGCAAGAGAAAACCCCGATATTAAACTTTATGAATTTGAAATAGAAACCGAGGAAAAAAATCGGCAAGATATGGAAAAAATTAAAGAATTATTTCAGATTTCTAGAAAAGGCGTTCCCTTTACTGTAGTCGGGGATGTTGCAGTGATTGGATTTAATGATACGATAGCAAGTAAACTAACTTATTTAGTAAAACAAGCACGTAAGAACGATTTTCGAGACCGAGCAGGAATCTATTTAGGGATTGTAGAAGAAGTCGAATCTCCAACATCAGAAATAGAAAGTGAATACGAAGAACAACCAAATGAAAAAAAAGAAGTACAAATCGATACTTCCGTGATAGTGATTTTATCTCTTATTGGGATTTCTATCTTCTCTTGGGGATTATTTTTCTTGATAAAGTGCTTTCGAAAAGAAAATAGATAGTATCCCAATTCCACGAGTATTAAAAAAATTTAAAAAAAATTACAACTTGCTGAGTTAGCCCTTGAACAAAAATCAAAAAAAGATTGACAAAGCGAAAGGATTATGATATAATCTAGGGCAATTAAGGGGTTGAGTTGAATGAATAAAGTATTTAAGACCAAAAGAGAACAATTGATTTTTAGATACATTTCTACGATTGTATTTACCAGTCTTTTCTTAATTCTTTCGAGTGTCTTTATCTTCCTTCCAAAGAAAGCAAATCTTATGGGGGCTTTTGCGTTTTTAGCAAATGCAGATGGTGTTAGCTTCGTTCCTGTATCGAGTGACTTGGTATTAGAAAAAGCCTATCCAATTACCGATAAACAGGGATTAGAAGTAGAACCTTTTGTATTTGAAATTCAAAATAAAAACACGACCGCAAGCAAAGTCCAAGTGATTTTTCAAACAGGAGAAGGGGGAAATCGATTAAGTCAAAATTCGATTAAGTACACGATTGGAGAAAGCGAATCTGCTTCCGATATCCAAGTATTATCTGAAGATGGAATCATCCTAGAAGTAGAATTAGCGGCAAATGATGTCAAAAGATATTATCTAAAGTTCTGGGTACAAGATGAACAAAAAGAAGATATCACAGGAAAATATTTCCAAGCGACAATCGAGTTAAAGAAAATTATGGAATAAAAAGGCGCAAGAAGCATTTCAAGAAATTTTGAAATGTTTTTTTCTTGTCAAAATCCTTGTTTTTTAGTACAATAAACCTAGGTGATTGGACATGAAACAGGCATTAGCGTACATGGGATTGGATAAACAAGGAGAAGTAGAGCTAAAAAGCAATTTTGTAAGAGCAAGTAAAAACGAAAACTTTGAAAATTTATTAAAGACGATATCCGTTCCCATCGAAGTGGCGATGAAATACACCTCACAGCTAGAATTAGCAGCAAAAGAACTAGAACATTGTCAAAATTGTCAACATATCGAGTCATGTAAAAACGAACAATGTGGATATCGATTAACCGCAAAAAAGGATACCGAGAAAAGTATCTTATTTGAATATATTGCCTGTAAAAAATTACAAGAAAAACTAAAAAAAGAAGCCTACTTAGAAAATATCGAGCTATTTGAGTCAACCAAGGCGGTAAAGGAGGCCAAAATCTCTGAAATTAAAACAGATGATAAAGAACGATTACAGATTATTCGTTATTTCAAAACATTCTTAGAAGAGTATGAAGAAAAAAAACACCCCAAAGGCCTATATTTACATGGAAGCTTTGGTACAGGAAAAACCTACTTGATTTCGGCCCTATTTAATGAGTTGGCCAAAAGAAACATTCGTTGTGCAATTTGCTATTATCCAGAATTTCTAAGAAGTTTAAAAGAATCTTTTGATACAGATTATAAAGAGAAATTTCGCTATATTAAAAAAGTTCCCATTTTGCTATTAGATGATATTGGTGCCGAAGTCGTCAGTCCTTGGGCAAGAGATGAAATTTTAGGTTCTATCCTACAGTACCGAATGGAAGAAAACCTACCAACCTTTTTTACCTCTAACTTGAATCTAAAGGAATTAGAAGAACATCTAGCGACATCTAACCGGGGGATTGAAAACTTGAAAGCGAGAAGGATTTTAGAACGAATAGAATATATGACAGTATCTATGCAGTTAATCGGAAAAAATCGCAGGAATTAAGTTTCCTACGATTTTTTTAATAATCAATTTTCATGCTTTTTCGAACACGTATCATAGTATCTTTTGCCTTTAGTGAAGCCTTATTCGTTCCTTCTTCTAAAATCTTTTCTACTTCTTCTGGATGTTCATGGAAATATGCTTGTTTTTCCTGAATCGGTTTTAAAAACGCTAACATTTTTTCAATCAATTCTCTCTTACAAGCAACACAACCACGCTTACCTTGTCGACATTCTTGACAAACCGTCTCTAAATTTTCATTTTTCATTAATTTGTGATAGTAATAAACCATACAAACCTCAGGGTCGGCAGGGTCATCTTTTTTAATCTTTTTTGTATCGGTAACTGCACCCATAATTTTTTTCGAAATCACATCCTCAGAATCATTTAAGAAGATAGCATTTCCTAAACTTTTTCCCATCTTTTCAGCACCATCTAATCCTTTAACTCTAGGTGTTGTCGTCAATAGATGAGAAGGTTCTATCAGAGTATCTCCATAAATCGAATTGAATTTTCGAACGATTTCACGACATTGTTCCAAAAGAGGAAGCTGGTCTTCTCCAACAGGCACTAATTCTCCTGAAAAGGCGGTAATGTCAGCAGCTTGTGAAACCGGATATCCAACAAATCCATAAGTCACGCTTTCACCTTTTTCCCCAAATATTGCTTTTTTTTGAGAAATCTCCGTTTTGATTGTAGGATTCCGATAAAGCCTTGACATCGTAACCAAATTAGAATAAAAAACCGTTAACTCAGCAATTTCGGGAATTTTTGATTGAATAAAGAACGTTACTTGTGATGGATTGATTCCACAAGAAAGCAAGTCGATTGTTAATTCATAGACATTTTTTCTCACCATTTCTGGGTCATGAAAATGGTCTGTAAGTGCTTGCACATCCGCAATTTCTAAATAAAATTCATACTGACCTTGCAAACTTTTCCAATTTTGAACAGCCCCAAAAAAATGTCCCACGTGCAAATTTCCTGTCGGACGAATCCCAGTTAGTATCGTTTTCAAAAAAATCACTCCTTTCTATCATTTTAGCATATTTTTTTTAAAAATACTTATAAATTTCCAAAAAAAGTACAAAGTATAAAAGAGGAGGAAGAAAAATGAAAAAAATTAGTGCAATTTTATTATTGCTTATCATGCTTACCGGTTGTAACAATGTCATGAATAGTCCAACAAAAGAGGTAGAAGAATTCTTAGGAAAATATCAAACGATGAACGATAAAGTACTCAATCAATTAGATGATGTTTTAAAAAGTGATACGACAATGAGCGAAAGTCAAAAGGACGAATACAGAAATCTAATGAAAAAACAGTATCAAAATTTATCGTATAAAATCAAAGATGAAAAAATCGATGGGGAGCATGCTACAATTGAAACCGAAATTGAAGTCTATGACTTTAATAAAGCTATGCAGGAAGCAGATGACTATTTAAAAACGAATAATAGTGAGTTTTTAGATGAAAACAATGAAACCGACGAAGAAAAATTTATGGACTACAAAATTGGCAAGATGAAAGATATGAAAGAAAAAGTTACTTATACGATTACATTCACTTTAACCAAAAAAGATGATATGTGGTCTTTAGATGATATCACCGACATCGATAGACAAAAAATTCATGGAATCTATGATAATTAACATTTTCATGAGATAACTGTCTGATTGAATGTGGATGAAAAATATAAAAATCCAAAAGAGACGCTAAAAGTAAGAAGAGAGAAAAGCTAAAAAGAAGAGAAAACACGAATCTCTTCTTTTTTAATACATAAACTTGCAGTAGGTGAAGAGTTTATGAAATTGCGAATAATCAAGTTATGTCTACTTTTACTCCTATTAAGTCCAATTAATACTTTTGCCCTAAGTGTAAGTGCAAGAAGTGCGGTCTTAATCGATAATGAAAGTGGTAGAATTTTATATGAAAAAGATAAAGATACACCTCGTCTAATTGCATCGATTACAAAAATTATGACCGCAGTTCTCGCTATAGAATCAGGAAAAATGGAAGAAGAAGTAACGGTTGGTGAAGAAGTTCTTACGATGTATGGTTCTAACATCTATTTAGAAGTTGGAGAAAAAATGATTCTTAGAGATATGGTATATGGGTTGATGCTTAGAAGCGGAAACGATGCTGCCCTCGTCATTGCCATTTTCGTTGGAGGAAGCGAAGAAAACTTTGTGGAGATGATGAATAAAAAGGCGAAAGAAATCGGAATGAAAAATACGGTATTTAACAATCCCCATGGATTAGATGAAATTACACAAAATAAATCTACCGCTTACGACATGGCCTTATTATCAAGATATGCCAGCAAAAACGAAGAGTATCAAAAAATTGTGGGATGTAAAAAGTACCAAGTACAAACTGATAAAAAAAGTTATCTTTGGCACAATCGAAACAAACTATTGAACTTATATGAATATGCAACAGGAGGAAAGACAGGATATACACCTTCCGCCGGTAGAACTCTAGTAACAACAGCACAAAATAAAGAGCTTTCTTTAACTGTCGTTACCCTCAATGACGGAAACGAGTATGATACCCATCAAGCATTATACCAATATGGATTTGAAAACTATAAACTCTATACGATTCTAGATAAAGAAAAATTTAAAATCGATGAAGGATTTTACAAAAATAAAGTATATATTAAAAATGATTTCTCTTATCCTTTAACCGAACAAGAAAAAGAAAAAGTAAAAGTTTTAGTGAAGATTAATGAAGAAGAAAAAGATGAGACTATTGGTGAAGTAATCGTCAGTTTAAACGGAGAAGAAGTTTATAATGATTATGTCTATGTAAAGAAAGAAACAAAAAAATCTTTTTGGGACTTTCTAAAAGGGCTATTCTCATGATGAATAAAATTTGGGCCTTCTTTATTCTTATTGGAATAGGGTATGGCGTTATCACCGGAAAAGTCGATTTGGTGAATCAAAAAATAATCTCCTCAGGAACCGATACATTAAACCTGGTGATGGTGAGTGCGCCCCTCATGATTTTATGGAGTGGAATTATGCAAATTGCTAAAGATGCCGGATTACTGAGTAAATTAGCAAAAGTATTTTCCCCTCTATTTCGCTTCATTTTCCCAGAATTAAATGAAAAGGATGAAGCATTAGAATATATTGCTAGTAATTTAATCATCAATATGTTAGGAATTCATAATGCCTCTACACCTTTTGGATTAAAAGCGATGAAATGTTTGCAAGAAAAGAATAAAAAGAAAGATACAGCAACAAGAAGTATGATTACTTTCTTAATTTTAAATACAAGTGGAGTTACCCTAATTGCTACAGATATTTTGGCCATTCGTCTGATGTATGGAAGTAAGAATCCAACCGAATTAATTTTACCTACGATATTAGCAACACTGACGAATACCATTTTAGCTTTATTCATCGACCGCTTATTTTATCGAAGGGAGAAAAGAAATGAACACGCTTAGTAATTTGATGATTCCACTTCTTGTCTTCGCTTTACTGATTTATGCATTAGCAAAAAAAGTCAATGTTTACGATAGTTTTTGTAAAGGAGCAAAGGAAGGAATAAAATTATCAATAGAAATATTCCCTTTTTTTCTAGCGATGATTTTTGGGATGAATTTGCTATTAGAAAGTGGGTTTATTACCGATTTCTTTTCTTTACTCAATCCCTTATTAACGCAGTTTCATATTCCCTTAGAAATATTACCGATGGCACTAATCCGTCCAATTTCTGGAAATGCTAGTTTTGTCGTTATGATCGACATCATCAAAACCTATGGAGTTGACTCTTATCTTGCAAGAATTGCCGCCATTTTACAAGGTGCAACCGATACGACGATTTATGTACTTTCTCTCTATTTTGGTTCTGTAGGGATTAAAAAAATCCGTTATGCCTTAAAAGCAGGATTACTTGTTGATTTTCTTACCGTAGTTATGGCAATATTCTTAGTTTCTATCCTATTTTAAAGCTTGCATCAATCCTATTGGTTTAGTTATCAAAAATAAGATACCTAAGTAAGTCGAAAAAATATTAATTCGGAAGCGATGTTTTTACAGAAGCTTCCTTTATTTTTTATTTCTTCAATGGAAGAAACCGAATCAAGTCTTGCCTTGGAATATTATTTGATTTTTTAAATATGCATTCATTTTGATTTTTAAATCTTCATCTAAATAAAATTTAGTGTTCAAATCATGCGATAAATAACGCTGCGTATATGATATACCGGTCATAAGCGATAAGCTCTTTCATATAGATTTTTGCCTCAATTCATATTGTACTTATTGCTTTTTTTATACCTAAAAGGTGTCACATCAATTGTGACATTACGATTTTACCCCCCCATATACAGCCTGTTTTTCTTGACATTTTTTAAAAAATATGATATCATGTCCAAAGTTAAAGAGGGGGATTATATGAGTATTTGGAAAAAAGGGGAACCAGCACATTTAGACGATGAACTTATTTTTGAAAAAGTCGATAATTTTTTTGAACAGACAAAAAATAGCAAAACACTAGAATATAGAGAAGGGCAACATACGATGGCATTAGATGTTTTAGATGCCATTACCAACAAAGAAATTTTATTAATTGAAGCAGGAGTTGGCATTGGAAAAAGCTATGCCTATTTAATTCCTTTGTTATATTCTTATCAAGAAAAAGAAGAGTTTAAAGGTTTTATTATTTCCACGTCTACGATTGCCTTACAAGAACAATTAAAAGAAGTCATTCTTTTTCTATCTAAAACATTAAATATAAATATTCCTGTCGTTGTTGCAAAAGGAAAAACCAATTATCTATGTCTTAAAAAACTTCGGACGTTATGCGATGAGGAAACCGATGAAAAACAAAAAGAAATTTATAAAAATCTATTAAACCAGGCACTACAAAGTGAAAGTCTAACCAAGGAAAGTGTCGGAGAAGAAACTTGGCAAAAAATTCATATTACAAATTGTAATTTTCAAAATTGTCCAGAATACTACCAATGTCCATACATTATAGAACGGAATAAATTCTCTAATCAAGGAGCAATCATCTGTAATCATGATATGTTGATTCAAAATACAATGAAAATCGGGGAGAAAAGCCAACTATTTAGAACACCAAACGCTTTAGTTATAGATGAAGCTCATTGCTTAGAAGAAAGAGCAAGAAATGCAAGCACAAGAAAGCTATCAAAAGAACAAATCAGTAGACACATTACTTCTATCTATATAGAACTTGCGAAAGTTAATGATACTTTGAACACGATTTTTGATACTAGTTATCACTTATTAGATAAGGTGTTTACTCTCGCAACAGAACATGCTACAGAATTACCTGAAAGTGGATGCATAGAGCAAGAGGAATTACTTGAATATGATAGTGAAAAGCATTATCCTTTAATTCTAACGCCTGATTTTAAACAAACCGTAAAAGAATTCGTGGCATATCTCGAAAAAATTATTGAACTATATAGATTATATGAGAAGAGTATGGGGCTTTCTCAAAGAAGAAATTATATTCAAAAGTTAGAAATGGACAAGAGTGTTTTTCAGGATATTCTATTAAACGAGAAAAGTGATTACCTCTATTGGCTTCAGTTTAATAATCATAAAGGAGAACTACCGTCAATATATTCTTGTCCTAAACAAATGAACAAAATTTTAAGTCACGTATTAGAAGATAAACGTTATGGGAAAATATTAACTAGTGCAACACTCACCACAAAGAAAGATGATTATTCTTATTTTTCTAATAATATCGGACTAGACGATGTGGTTGGATGCAAAGTCTTAAAAGAATTCGCTATTTCTTCTCCCTATGACTATCAAAATAACAGTTTAATTTACTATGATGAGAACATTCCTTCACCAAAAGAAAAAGACGCCTATTTAGAAGAAATGTTCCTAAAGATTCGCGTTTTACTTCGAATGACTGATGGAAGGAGTTTAGTTCTATTTACTTCAAAAGAAGATATGCAACAAGTCTATGAGCGGTTTCAACAACGGAAAATTTTTGACTTTCCTATCTATATGCAAACTTCAGGAATGGAGGATGTTCTAAAAAGAAAATTCATGGAAGAAGAAAAATCTTGTTTATTTGCAACTGGTGCTTTTTGGGAAGGAATCGACATTCAAGGAAAATCCTTAAGTAGCGTAATTATCGCTCGTCTTCCTTTTCCTACTGTAGATATTATTACCGCAGAAAAAGCAAATCGTTATCAAAATGGATTCAAAGAAGTTTACCTACCAGAAATGATTTTGAAATTAAAACAAGGAATAGGACGAGCAATTAGAGCAGAAGAGGATAAAGCGTTAATCACGATTTTAGACTCTAGAGTCAAAAGATTTGAAGAGAATCATCATATTTTTTCGAATTTTTCTTCCTATCCAGTTACGGACAACATGAGAGAGGTTAGAAAATTTGTAAAACAAAAAATATTATAGCTTGCTCAAAATAGAAAAAATATAGTACAATGATGGTGGTGAAAAATATGGAAAGATTACAAAAGGTTCTCGCATCTTCTGGCGTTGCTTCTCGTCGAAAATCAGAAGAGTTGATTTTAGCAGGGCGTGTTTTCGTTAATGGAGAAAAAATTACGAGTTTAGGGACGAAAGTCGATGGAGGTGACATCATCACTGTCGATGGAAAACAAATTCAAAAAGAAAACAAGGAATATTATTTATTAAATAAACCAAGAGGGGTTGTAACGACAACAAAAGACGAAAAAGGGCGAAAAACCGTTATCGATTTAATTCCTACGCATGCCCGGATTTATCCTGTGGGTCGATTGGACTATGACACAACAGGCGTATTGTTATTAACTAATGATGGAGATTTTGCGAGTTTAATGATGCACCCTAAAAATGAAGTGGACAAAGTTTATATTGCTAAAGTCAAAGGAATCATGAGCGGTACAGATATTGAGAAATTAAAATCTGGCGTAGTAATAGAAAATACGAAAGTTTATCCGACTAGAGTAAAATTAAGAAAAGTCAACAAAGAAATGGGAAACTCTATCGTAGAAATGACGATTCATGAAGGGAAAAATCATCAGGTGAAGAAAATGTTTGCAAGCATTGGCTTCGACGTTTTGAAATTAAAAAGAGAACGTTTTGGCTTTTTAACAACAGAAAATTTAGCATCCGGAGAATATCGTAAATTAAATCCGAAAGAAGTCAAACAACTACACCATTTAGTATCGACCTACCAACAACAAAAAAACATAAAGCCACGAAAAAGCCAGTAGGATTTAAGTGCCAAAAAAATTTAAATAAAGAGGGAATTTTCCATAAATACAAGATAAAGGGAAGTTTCTTTTGGTACTATAAAAGTGTAATAATTAATTACAGAAATGTGATTGAATAT
>CAJUNG010000019.1 GCA_910587725.1 uncultured Bacilli bacterium | reverse complement strand
GAATTATACCCCTAACAATAACAGTTCACTGAACTGTTATTGTTTCGATTAAAATGTTTGCTAATGAATCCTAGAATCAGTAATTCTTGTTGGTAAGCATAGTTTCTTAAATCATCGTGTGTAGTAATCACAATAATTGGTGCATCCCAGTCTCCACGTTCTCTTACTTCTCTTGCTAAATCTAATCCTCCTAGAACTTCTGCACTGATAATATAAATCTCACTTCCCGTAATTTTTTCTAACTTACTTTTTTCTTTTGCTTCCTTGATTTCGATAACTTCATAAGCAAGTTTACTTTTTCCAATAAATTTATCAATGATGGAGAAATATTTGTCTCTATACGTTTCTTCATTTTCGTATACAACAAAATTAATCACAGTATTTCCTCCATTCATATTGGATTCGTATTTGTTTTCCTAGATTGTTTTTCAAATCTTACAACTCCTTTTTCTTCTTTTTTTAAGATGTCTCCTTCCATAGCAATTGTCTTGCTTTTTTTGGATAATACTTGAATATCAAGAAAAAACTGAGTGTTTTCCTCTGAAATTCCAATGACGTCTTTTTTTCGATTTACCTTGATTTCTTTCTTGTTGCTAGAAATAAAAAAACTAACTTTTTTTCGTTAGCCTTTTCTTGATTTCCCTTAATTTTGGCGGTTTTTTATCCGTTATGACATTGGTGTACAAGACGAACCACAGTAGTAAAAGTATCAAGATAATATAAACGATTTTTGCATATTCTGATATTTTTAATACATATAAAACAGAAGTTAACGCAAAGAGAATATTGATTCCGTAGATGATTAATACTGTCGTTTTTTGTGAAAAGTTCATTCCTAGTAACTGGTGATGTACATGATCTCTATCTGGGGAAAAAATGGGCTGGCCACGAAGACTCCTTCGAATTATCGCAAATAATGTATCTAATATTGGTAATCCCAAAACAGTAATGGGGATAATTAGAGAGCTGAATGCAGTTCCCTTGAACCCTAATAATGAGGTTACTGCTACCATAAACCCCATAAATTGACTACCTTCTCCTGCAAATATTTTTGCAGGGTAAAAATTATGTAGTAAGAATCCCAGTGTCGATCCTAGCATGATGAAGGTTATTGTAAACTCCAGTGTATTAAATCTTGCTTGGTAATAACAGATAATTCCTGTTGCTATATAAAATATCGCGGTCACTCCGCCGGACAAACCATCAAGGCCATCGGTTAATTTGATAATGTTGGTACACGCGATTAAGAAAAATATGGTAACAATTTCTGCAAATGGTCCAAACTCAAAGTATAACCCGAGAAAGGAGATATCTGTAATTACAATTTTTCCATAGAAAACAATTACTAGTGCTGCTGAGAGTTGTCCAATTAATTGGCGAGATGCTCTCAGTTCATTAATATCATCTATCATGCCAGTCAAGATGATGAGGAAACTTCCAATTAATATGGAATTCATTTTAATGCTGTGTTTTCCAAATAACATGTACCCAAATAGAAATGCCAAAAATATTCCTAAAGCACCAAGCTTTGGGATTGGTCTTTTGTGGATATGGCGATTTCCTTCTGAATTTCTTGGAACATCTACCGCTCCAATATGGTGTGCAATTCTTTTCATTAGTGGCATAATGGCGGCACTAAATAAAAAAGTTACACCAACAATCTTGATAATTTCTAGGATGTTTTGATCCATTTTATCACCTCTTCACTTTCGATTATAATACAAATTTCGACATTGTCAAAGCAATTATCCGTTTACTAAGGCGTGTCTTATTAAGTTTTTATACGGTATTTTATATAAATGTAGCGTTGATTGACAAAACAAAAAAAACGAGGAAAAACTTGAGTTTATCGTCTTCCCTCTTTGGTTTTAAAAATTTCAGTTATTTTCTTTTTTCCACAGGTCTTGTGGATAACTTTTTTTAGTTTTAGGATAGTTTTATTTTTCTAATAGATATAAATTATCTAGCATAATTCCACAACCTTCTGCAACATTAGTTAAAGGGTTGTCCGATATAAATACAGGAACTTGTAAATTTTCTTTTAATACTTGGGTAAATCCATCGATTAGAGAACCTCCTCCAGTTAAGATAATCCCTTTTTCCACAATATCTGCGGATAACTCTGGTGGGGTTTCTTCTAATACTTTTTTTGCTTCGTTAATAATTTTTTCAATATCATTTCGTAAGGCTTCCTCGATTTCATTTCCCTCTACTTCAATCATTTTCGGAAGTCCAGTCGTCATATCTCGTCCTTTAATTTCCATCGTGTCTTTTTTCTTACTTTTGACTACGGTTCCGATTTGGCGTTTTACTTCTTCTGCTGTTTTTTCTCCAATTAATAGTTTATATTTATCTTTAATGTATTTAATAATATCTGCATCAAAAGCATTTCCAGCGACTTTGATAGAAGAGCTTGTCACAACTCCACCTAAAGATAAGACCGCAATATCTGTAGTTCCTCCACCAACATCGATTACCATACTTCCACTAGGTTTAGAGATATCCATTCCTGCACCGACAGCTGCAACTTTAGGTTCTTCTTCAAGATATACTTTCTTAGCGCCTGTTCGCTCGGCAATTTCTTTAATGGCATTTTTCTCTACTTGGGTTATATTCGATGGACAACAGATTAATATTCTAGGTTTTGATAATGCTCTTCTTCCTATGACTTTTTCTAAAAAGCGGTTAAGCATTGCTTCAGTAACTTCAAAATCGGCAATCACTCCATCTTTCATTGGACATACAGCTTTTACTTTTCCTGGAGTTCTTCCAATCATTTCGCTCGCTTCTGTTCCTACTGCTAATACTTTTTTACTATTTACATCAATGGCAACAACGCTTGGTTCATTTAATACAATTCCTTTACCTTTAACATAGACAAGGACATTTTTTGTTCCAAGGTCAATTCCTATATCTTTCATACTCCTCCTTTCTGACTTATTCGTGGAGGTATTTTCTTCTTGTTGATTCCCCTCCTCTAATATGTCTAATTTCTATATGTTCTTGAAATATTTCGGCGATTTGTTGATGCAACGTTTGGTTGAGTTCTAATAGACGTTCTTTTAAATCTTTATGCACTGTACTTTTACTTACGCCATTTATTTTGGCAATCTCTCGAATGGTCTTTTTTGTTTCTAGAATTTCCTCTGCCTCTTTATATACTCTTTCCACAATATATTGATCCACTATATAAACCTTCCTTCTCATATAATCTATTAAAGTATATAGAAGTAGGTTTCTCTTTATGAATCATTTATTCAATTTCGCTTAGTTTTTTATCAAAATAGTTTTCTGGGTCAACAATTTGTCCCTTTAACATTAATTCAAAGTGTAAATGATTACTTAATTCTTTCATTAACTCAGAATTTCCGCTTTTTCCAATCGTTTGACCACGTGTTACTTGTTCTCCTTTTTGTACGCTCACTTCAGATAGACTTTGATAAACACTAATGATATCTCCATCATGGCGAATCGTTACAATATTACCAAGAAGTTCTTCTTTTTTCACTTCAATGACTTCTCCATCTAGAATACTAACTACATCAAAAACTTCGCTCGCAATGTAATCTACTCCAGAATTTTGCATATAGGTGTTTTCATAGTAAATGATGGAATTGGTCTGATTTTCTTGCTCATCATCATAGTTATAAAAGTTTTTCCCAATCGTAATATCTTCTTTGGTGTAAGGTCTTAGGATAGTTGTCTCTAAGTTGATTACTGGTACATAGCTATCGAGAATGCTACCAGTTACGTAAGTTGTATTATCTTCTTTTTCTCCTTTTAATGTGTTTTTCGATAATAATACGGTGAGAAGTAGAACTCCTACTAGGATGCAGTAAACTGCGGGTAATACAAATGGTTTTAATTTCAATCTCTTTTTCATTTTTTCACCTCATTTAAAGTTTTACCTAAAAATGGAGGTTTTATACAAATTAAATGAATTTTGATGATAAAAAGAAGTCATAAACGAATTCTGTAGTTAAATAAATTAAGGAAAGTGCTAATAAAAGATAAAAAATTCTTGCTTGAAAAACTTTATTTTTTTTAAAAATTTGATTGATATTTACTGCATCTAATGAGTAAAGCACTAAACAGGTCATGGCACAATAAACAAAAAATTTAGCACTCATCTTTCTTATCCTCTATCGTTTCTTTGATTTCTTCTAGGTCTTCTTTTTCTTTTTTTCTTTTGATTCCTTGTCTTTTTGTTTCATAGGTATGAATTTCGTCAATTCTTCTTTGGTGTCTATCTTCATTGGAAAAGTTTGTCGTTAAAAAGGTATCGACGATATCTAAGATGCGGTAATATGGCATATCGGCAGATAGTGCTAAAACATTGGCATCATTATGCTCTCTAGATAATCTTGCCTCTTTTTCATTTGCTGGTTTACTACAACGAATACCTTTTACTTTATTGCAAGCGATGGAAATTCCAATTCCACTTTTGCAAATGGCAATTCCTCGTTCAAAGTCTCCACTTACTAATTTTTCTCCTAATTCAAAAGCATAAATTGGATAATCCACAGAAGTTGTGGATGGACATCCTAAATCTTCTACGATATGTCCTTTTTTAATTAAATAATTCATCAGTTTTACTTTTAACTGATATCCTCCATGGTCATTGGCAATTCCTATTTTCATAATGTCCTCCTTTTATTTTCATTTTTAGGATAGCATTATTATAGCATAGAAATGCATTGACAGTAAAAATTTCAAAAAAAAATAATGCAAGCATTTCTTACATTATTTATCAAATCCGTATTTTTTATTAAACTTATCAACTCTACCTGCGTTTAATGTTCTCTTTTGTTGTCCGGTATAGAATGGATGACATTTAGAACAAACTTCGACATGAATATTATCTTTTGTTGATTTTACTGTAAATGTTTCTCCACAAGCACAAGTAACTGTTGCCTCTTTTAATTCTGGATGAATTCCAACTTTCATTTTCTCTCTCCTTCCGCCATGGTTAATTTTCTAACCATAGTAATTCCTAAGCGATGTTATTATATCAAGTTATTTTATATTATGCAAGTGTTTTTGATTTTTTTTATGATTTTATGAATCATCTTATTCGCACTTTAACCTGTAAAATCTATAACTTTTTCTAAATCATTTATTTACTTTCCCTTTATTTTCTTGTTTCTTGATAATAGCTATATTCCTGTAAAGTATCTGCTAGTTCTTCTAATTCTTCACTTTCCTCATTTTCTAAAATCTCTTCTATAGCAAAGAGCAAGGATTTCATTGTGGTGTAAGTTTTCCAAGAAATTTGATATCTTTCTAAAATATCGATTTGATGGTTATTTAAAAGAAGACCATTTTCTCGTTTCTTTAAAAAGTCTGGATGTAAAAGGCTTTCTTCGATTTCGATGATTCTTTTATCCATTCTTTTGCTCCATAATATTATTTACTGCTTTTAATACACCAAGTTTTCCATACGCATAGGTTAATCCGCCTTGTTGATAAGCAATGTATGGATATCTTAATGGACCATCACAAGAAAGTTCTATGGAAGAACCTTGAGTAAACGTTCCTGCTGCCATAATTACTTTATCGGTATATCCTGGCATAGGAGATGGAATTGGTAAGGCATTGGCATCAATTGGTGAACCACTTTGAATTCCTTGACAGTAACGAATTAATTTTTCTTCGTCCTTAAAAATAATATTTTGGACAATATCTACTCGTTCTTCCTGATACTTTGGCTCCACTTCATACCCCAAAAGTTCTAACATTCTGCTAGTCAAGACCGCAGTTTTTAAGCTACTTGCTACAACACTTGGAGCAAAGAATAGACCTTGAAGTAATAACTTATTCATTCCTAATGAGGGACCTACTTCTCTTCCTTCACCAGGACAAGTAAGCCGTTCTCCGACAAGTTCGATAAGTTCCTTTTTTCCTGCTACATATGCACCATTAGGAGCAATTCCTCCGCCTAAGTTTTTAATGAGGGAACCGACCATAATATCTGCCCCTACTTCAATCGGAGTCATTTCTTCTACAAATTCACAGTAACAGTTATCGACCATGACGATGGTTTCTTTTGATACTTCTTTAATGATTTTAATGATTCTTTCTAGTTTGGGAATACTTAAGCTCTTTCTTGTAGAGTATCCTTTTGAACGTTGAATTTCAACAACTTTATAAAATTTTTCTTGTAATTGTTCTCTAATTTTCTCCTCATTGAAATCGTCTTCGATTAAGTCTATCTGTTCGTAATGGATTCCAAATGATTTTAAAGAACTTGCATTTTCTTTTAATCCAATGACTTCATCTAAAGTATCATAAGGTTTTCCACAGATACTAAGAAGCGTGTCTTCAGGTCTTAAAAGCGCAAATAAAGTAACGGTTAAGGCATGTGTACCAGAGATAAATTGTCCCCGCACAATGGCATCTTCACTTCCTAAAACTGCGGCAAAGATTTTTTCAATGGTATCTCGTCCTAAATCATTATAACCATAACCAGTGGTTTCTTGAAAATGAGCCTCAGAAATTTGATACTTTTGGAAGGCGTTCAATACTTTTAAACTAAAAGTATCACAACGATTTTCGATTCTTAATAATTCTTCTTGGCAATCTGCTTCTGCTTTTTTCATTAATTCTATAGCTTCTTTGCATACTCCGAATTCTTTGTACATTCTTCAATTCTCCTCTTTTCATATTCTTGAAATAGCATGTATCTTTCTTCGATTTCCATATCTAAGATGGAAATCACTTCATAGGTATCTACATCATCTACACCTTCAAAGTAAAAATTGTTTTTATTTAAATAAGATAATACTCCAGCAAGCCGCGATACCTCTTTAATCTTGTTCGATTATTTTGGAACCAATAGTATTGCCGATTATCTATTGTATCAGGGACATATAAAATGCTATATTCATCAATTTGAAGTGTCATGATTCCTGCTTTTAAATATTCTTGACCCATCGATAAGCATTTACTCCTTCTACAAAAATTTCTAGTCCATGTTCCTTAGCATATTCACTCATGAATAAGGCATGTCGAATTTTATTGTCTTCTGCCTCGTCCCAATCAACTTCTAAATTGGTATTTTCTTTAGGAATAATAATCGTTCCTCTTTTCATTAAAACACTATGACTTGCATCCATTTTATTTCGTTCCCCCATCAACTCGAATTATACTTCCTGTAATGTAACTTGCATCTTCACTTGCTAAAAAGGCGACAACTTTAGCAATTTCTTCCGGAAGTGCAAAACGATTTAATATAATTTTATCGGTTTCTTTGTTTTTAAACTCTTGCGCTAATTCTTGGGTCATTTCAGTTTCTACCCACCCTGATGCAATTGCATTTACTCGTATTTCTGGCCCAAAATATTTAGCTAAGTTTTTGGTTAGAGAAATTACTCCTGCTTTTGAAGCATCGTAGTCTAAACTTTCTATATATTCTGTATCTATTCCATTCGTAGAGGAGATATTGATGATGGCCCCCTTCTTTTGCTTTTTCATGATTTCTCCGACTTTTTTCGTCACTAGAAAAGTCCCTACTAGGTTGACTTCTATCGTCCTCATGAAGTTTTCTTTTGTTTTATCCTCATAAGTTGTATCGATGGCAATTCCAGCGTTATTGACCAATACATCGATAGTAGAAAAAGTTTCTAATGCTTTTTCTATCATTTCCTCAATTTCCTCTTCTTGACTAATATCTGCTTTTATCGCACATACCTTGACTTTATATTCTGATATTAAACGTATCTTTAATTCCTCAGCTCTTTTTTTGCTTTGATGATAATTGAGTACAATATTTGCTCCTCTTTTGGCAAATTCTTCGGCAATTTTTTCCCCAATTCCTCTCGATGCCCCTGTAACAAGTACGGTCTTTCCTTGGAAATTCATTTTTCTCACCTCTCATCATTGTTTTATTTTACCACAAAAATGGTGATAACAAAAGGAAAATCTGGTATAATAAGCATGGCGGTGAAGAAAATGAATGAAAATAAAGGGGCAAAGGGTGGAAAACGGGAGCGACGTCTGATGATTCTTTTTCAACAATTATTTTTAAAAAAGCATCTCAAAGATGAAGAAGAACGATTAACTAAAGAACAGCAAATGGTAGAAAAAAAGAAAAAACAGGAGACGTTTTTCTCTAGTAGTAAAGAAACTTTATCTTCCGAAAAAGAACAAAAGCAAGTAGAGACTATTCAAAAGGAAAGGAGCGAAAATACACAAGTAAAGAAATTTGTCTCCTCAAAATTACCAAAAGAGAAGAAAAAAAGAGAAGTAAGCAAAGATAACGTAAAAAAGGTGAAACAAAAAGAGGCCTTACCTTCTAATCCTGCGCCAATTCTTTCTGATATAAACATTGCTCCGAAAGAAAAAACAAAGCCATTAGAAGAAAAAAGTCCGATTAGGAAAGCAAAAAGCCCTTCTGAAGTCATTCCTCCTCAAGAAAAACCTCGATTTGTTCCTTTAGAAAGTGAACCGATTGAAACACAGACGGTTCGTGAAGAAGAAAAAACAGTTATTGAAATTCCTAATATTCCAAAGAAAGAAAAAATTTCTAAAGAAGAAACGGAAAACTTTAAAGAGCTTGCTTTGGAGCGAGAGCTTGTTCGAATTTTAGAACAAACGATGAAGGAAGCAAATTATGAAGTAAAACGTTTGATGACCGAAGAAAAAGAGTTAGAAAAAGAAACACAGGATTTACTGCTTTTAAAAGATGCTGAACAACTTTCTGAGAAAGTAGAAACCTTATTAAATCAATTGCAAAAATTAAGAAAAGAATTAGAACTTTTAGAAAAATCTTCTAACTTTGACCAAATTTATACATGGGATGATCACTATCTTTCTTATTTAATTGATGATTACAAAAGAAAATATAATCATGGATTTGATTTGAAAATTTTAAGGGATGTTCAAAAGAATGAAGACTATGTACAATTAATGGAACGAATTATTGAAATTGAAAATGATTCTAAAAAACTAGAGAAAGCTGTAACTGAACACTTAAACGAATTCGGCGAAAGGGATAAAGCATTTGATTTATTTCAAAAAGATGTCGATGGTTATGATTCTGATTTTAAAGAAATCGATGACCTTGTGGAAAAAAGTGATGAAATATTAAAAGATTTAGAGGAAAAGGTTAAAAATGCTGTACAAATCTCTGAAAAGGTCGAATATGTAACTAAAGCGATAGACCACTCGATTAATCGTTTATTATTCACCTATTTGGCAACCAAAAATAATCCCTTCGTTCCCAAAACAGTAGGACTCCTTCTTAGAACACAAGCTATGTTTGCTTTTATTGGAGATTTATTTGCTCCACGTCAAATTAAAAGTATTAAAACTAATGTTGTTGTTCAGGACTACACGAAATCGATTCAAGAAAATATCCGGTCCTTATCTGATGTCTTTTCTTTAATGGATGAGACAAAAAATAAAGTCCGCTTCATGAAAGAGGAATTTATAAAAAACTTTGCAGAATATTCCCTTCCAGAATACCAAAGTGTATTAGATAAATTAGAGACTCTTGAACAAAGTATAGAGGAACGACATGATTATTTAATAGAAACCGAAAAAAAGATGAATTTACAATTAGAAAAAAATAAAGTTTTAACCAAGAAAATGGAGAATCCTCATGCAGCATAGGACTCTCCTATTTTTGATTATATTTATTCACAATTTCTAAAAGAGATAACATTTTTTCATCGATGGTCTGAACTTCTTTTGAATATTTTTCCATCTCTTCTTTTACTTCATCCGGAATTTCTCCTTGAAACTTATATCTTATTTTGTGGTCTAGACTTGCCCAAAAATCCATTGTAACTGTTCTAATTTGTATTTCTGCTTCCATGTATTTGATTCCACTAGTTAAATAAACTGGAATGAGTACAATTAAGTGATAACTAGAATAGCCACTCTTTTTAGGATTTTTGATATAATCTTTTTTATCAATAATTCTAATCTCTTTACAGTCTTGAATCATTTCGACAATATCGTAAACATCGGATACAAATGAGCAGACAATGCGAAATCCTATGATATCATGAATATTTTTTTCCATGATATCTGTATTTAATGGTAAGTTTTTTCTTTCTAACTTTCTTTTGATGCTTTCTACTGTTTTTATCCTAGATTTGATATGTTCTACAGGATTGTAACCCTTTATCTTGGCAAATTCTTTAATTAAAATACTCAGTTCTGTTTCTAACATTTGATGACCAAATTGATATTCTTCCAATAATTCTTGTAATCTATATTCAAATTCATGTGAACTCATTGCTTTCCTCTTCTTTCTCATGCAGCTCATTATACCTTAATTTCCTTTTTTTGTCAATTTTTTTGTCTGCGTTTTCCTTTGTTTAGTATAGTCAATGCTATAAGGAATGAGGTTATTCCTTTGAGGAAAATTCTGGGAAAAGCAACTTATGGAGGATTTTATCGCAAAATTTAGTCAATTCTAAAATTATTCAAAAAGAAAAAATATTAACTTTTGATTGTTAACATTTTTTATCCTATTGAGATTTAATTCGTCTAATAATATATGGACTACTTACAGTTCCTTCTCCGCTGATGATATGGATTTCAGAAGATAGGCGAATAACTGGTCGGATTCCCCAATTATGAGGTCCAGTTCCTTCATGATAGGCATAACTATTTCTAGATACATTATACCATATTAGATATTCATTGTAACTAGCACCAACGGTTTGCGATTCTGCTAGCCAATAGTTTCCTCCTCCATTTACTACATCTGTTGATGCCTGACTTTTCATAGAATCAACGGTTGACCTTATCGATGTCCATACATCACTTTCGTTACAATTATTATCTACATATAATTTATTACAGTATTTTCTGGAAGCATTCTTTATATTATCTAATTGAGTTTTAGCCGTATTTGTTTTAATATTTAAACATTCAATGTTCCCAGCAGAGATTAAATAAGCATGATTGTTATCTTTATAAGCAATTCGCCAACCATTTAGTGCACTGCTACAAGATGTGTTACTTATGCCATTGCATGAATTACCATTACATCCATTATTCCCAGAGTATTCTACATATGAGCCTGATTTTGCTGATGATAGTTTTGCTAATTTATCATCCGTTGCTTTTACTTCTAATTTATAGCTTAATCCTTTATCCGCAATTGCATTTAAATCTACAATATCATTTCTTATCCACAATCTCAGTTCATAATTGATGGTTTCATTTGCACTGACGATTCCTCCTTCAAAGTATTCGCTTTGAAAAATAGTAGATAAAAGTTTAGGTTCCATCACTTCTTTTCCGTTTTTTATCAGTCCTAATTTTACGTCGGTTAGGGCTAATTTATTTCCCTCTTGTTTGGTATCCACTAGCTTTAGCAGATAACTTGTAGGAATTCCACCTTGATTAACGATTTGAAATTTATATGGGTTTCCTATCATTCCCACCTCATCATATACTGGCATAGCATCAATCAAGCGGATTCCATCACTTTCTTCTTTTAAAACTACATCCATATCTGCTGCTTTAATCATATGTTTTTTTGAACTATCTATACTTAATGCCCCAAAAGCAAAACTAACCCCGAGGATAATTGAGACAGCACCCAAGATGATAAGCGTAAAAAAGATAAATTGAAACTTAGCTTTTTGATTTTTGTTATTCATAGTAAAACTTCTCCTTTGATATATAATTTTCCTATGAATATTTTATCATTGATACCCCCCCCCAGGTCAATATCGAAATTTTTGTTCGAAAAAAAAATTCCTATGGATAAAGCCTAAGCACATAGAAATTTTCCTTAAATATTTATTTGTTATTTATCTGTTGACCCAAAACCACCAACTCTTGTACCTTCTGATTGGTCATCATCCGTAGTTAAGTACTTCTGGAAAATGACTTGTCCAATGACATCTCCTTTTTTGATTTCGATATCATGGTCTAAAACATTGTAGTATTGGAAAAAGAAATGTCCATCATTCGACTCATTTCCATAGTAATCGGCATCGATAATTCCAATACTATTCGCCATGACAAGTCCTTTTTTCGGCCCAGAACTTCGGTTTACTAACATATAAAACTCATCTTCCTTACAATACGCCTTTAATCCGGTGGGAATTAAAGTTGGCTTACCTCCTAATGTAAATGCGGGAATAATGACGTCCTCTGCAGCTTCAACATCATAACCTGCTGAATATTTTGTCTTTCTGATGGGAAGATGAATCCCTTTTTCTTCATAGCCTTTTGCGATTTCAAATCCTCTTGCTCTCTTTTTCATTTTTCTCTTTCCTTCCTTTTTCTCTATATTCATTTTATCATAGCACTTCTTTTAGAGCAATCCTATTTTTATCGCACACTGTAGATAACACTATCTCTATCATATAATAACGTAATTTTTTTTCCCTTAATTTCGATAAACCCTTCTTCCTTTAAGTTTTTCATTTCTCTTGACATTGCACTTCTATCTACGGCTAAATAATCGGCAAGGTCAGTAAAAGTAAACGGTAAATAAATATATTGTGAACCACTTTTTTTAGACATCATTTTAAAATACTCTAAGAGTTTATTGCGAATACTTTTTTGTGTTAGAATTTCAATTCGTTCGTTTTTCTCTTGAATTTTATTGGTCATAATTTCAAATAAATTTTTGATAAATTGATGATAGCTATCACTTACTTTTGTTCCTTGTTGAAGTAATAAATCATAATCTAAAATAATAATTTCTGCATCTTCCATTGCGGTAATTTCATACTCTTTGTTTTTTAAGGAGGAAATCACTGAACCGAATACTTCTTCTTCTTCCAACTCTTCTATAATCGTCCGACTTCCGCTCGCATTAATTCTAGTAATTTGTACGTATCCTGTAACGATAATGGCGATGGTATTATCATTTCTCATCGTTTGTAAAACTTTATCATTTTTTGGATAATGATGAATATCCGCCTCTAAGATTTTTAATAATTTCTGTTTATTTTTTTCATTTATTCCTTCAAATGGTTTTGGCAAAATACCCCCTCCTTTGCCCCTCTTTTTACTACTATAACACTTTTTTCGATTTGTTGCAATTGCAACATTCTTTTTCTTTGGAGTATGCTATATTTGATATATCAAAAATATAGGAGGAGAAGTACAATGAAAGTAATCAAAAGAGATGGACATATGGTAGATTATTGTCCAGAAAAGATTGAAGAAGCAATTAGAAAGGCAAATCTTGAGGTTGATGATGATGAACAAGCATCTGGTACACAAATCAAAAATATCATTAAATATATCGAGAAATTAGGAAAGAAAAGAATTCTAGTAGAAGATATCCAAGATATCATTGAAAGAAAATTAATGGTGATTGGAAAATACGAACTTGCAAAAAAATATATTACGTATCGCTATACCAGAGAATTAGTTCGCAGAAGTAATACTACTGACCGGGCCATTAAAGAATTAATTGATGGAGAAAACGAATATTGGAACACTGAGAATTCGAATAAAGATGCAAAAGTGGTTACCACCCAAAGAGATTATTTAGCAGGAATTACTAGTACTGATATTACTAGACGGTTCTTACTTCCTGAAGATATTGTGCAAGCCCATGATGATGGAATTATTCATTTTCATGATGCCGATTATTTTGCGCAAAATGCACTTCATAACTGTGACTTAATCAACCTTGAGGATATGCTTCAAAATGGAACGACGATTAATGGTGTGATGATTGAAAAACCGCATCGTTTCTTAACCGCAATGACGATTGCAACACAATTGATTACGGCAGTTAACTCTAGCCAATACGGTGGATGCACGATTACTCTTACTCATCTTGCTCCTTTTGTTAGAGAAAGTTATCAACGTTATTTAGATAAATATAAAAAGAGAAAACTTGATAAAAAAACATGCGAAAAATATGCAAAAGAAGATTTGGAAAAAGAGATTACTGATGGTGTGCAAACCTTCCAATATCAAATTAATTCTATGACGACGACGAATGGTCAGGCACCTTTCTTAAGTGTTTGTTTATACTTAGGGGAAACCAAAGAATACAAAGAAGAGCTAGCCATGATTATTGAAGAAGTATTAAGGCAAAGAACACAAGGAATGAAAAATGAAAAAGGTGTTTATATTACTCCGGCATTTCCTAAACTGCTTTATGTTCTTGAAGAAGATAATATTCATAAGGATAGTAAGTATTGGTATTTAACTGAGCTTGCAGCAAAATGTACAGCGAAAAGATTAGTTCCAGATTACATTTCTGAGAAAATAATGAAACAGCTTAAGGTAGATAAAAATGGAGATGGACAATGCTATCCATGTATGGGATGTCGTTCTTTCTTAACTCCTTATGTCGATGAAAACGGAAAACCAAAATATTATGGTCGTTTTAATCAAGGTGTAGTTACATTAAACTTAGTGGATGTGGCCCTTTCTTCTGATAAAGATATGGAGACTTTCTGGAAACTTATGGATGAGCGTTTAGACTTATGCCATCGTGCACTTCAAATTCGTCACAAACGTCTTAGTAAAGCAACTAGTGATGTGGCACCAATTCTTTGGCAACATGGTGCTTTGGCAAGATTAAAAAAGGGAGAATCTATTCATGATTTATTACATCATGGATATTCTACAATTTCACTTGGATATGCTGGACTTTATGAATGTGTAAAATATATGACAGGGCATTCTCACACAGATAATGGAAAAGGAAAAGAATTCGGACTTGAAGTCATGAGATATCTTAATGATGCTTGTAAAAAGTGGAAAGAGATGGAAGATATTGACTATAGCTTATATGGAACACCAATTGAGTCCACAACTTATAAATTTTCTAAATGTCTAAAAGAACGTTTTGGTAAAATTAAGGGAATTACTGACCGCGATTATATTACTAATTCTTATCATGTTCCGGTCTTCGAAGAGATTGATGCATTTACAAAATTAAGTTTAGAAAGCGAATTTCAACAACTTAGTCCAGGGGGAGCAATTTCTTATATCGAAACACCAAATTTAGAGAATAACTTGGAAGCCGTTCTTGAGATAATTCAATTTATCTATAATAATATCATGTATGCGGAATTAAATACAAAATCTGATTATTGCCATGAATGTGGTTATACTGGGGAGATTTTAATTGATGATAATTTAGAGTGGTATTGTCCAAATTGTGGAAATCGAGACCATGACAAATTAAATGTAGCAAGACGTACCTGTGGATATATCGGTTCTAACTTCTGGAACAAAGGAAGAACACAGGAAATCAAAGAGCGTGTCGTTCATATCGATAATAAAGATGCTGAGGCGGTTTAATGAGATATCAGAAAATAAGAAAGATGGACATTTCTAATGGTCCTGGAGTACGAGTATCTATCTTTATGCAAGGTTGTACATTCCATTGTAAAGGATGTTTTAATCCAGAAACTCATGATTTTGATGGAGGATATGAATTCACAGATGAGATTATCCAAAAAGTTTTAACCTTATGTGAAAAAGATTATATCGTTGGATTATCTATCTTAGGAGGAGAGCCACTGCATAAGAAGAATATCGAGGGAACAACAAAGTTAGCTCGGGCATTTAAAGAAAAGTTTCCACAAAAAAACATTTGGGTATGGACTGGATTCTTATTTGACCGGGACTTACAAGAAAAGGAAATATTAGATTATATTGATGTTTTAGTCGATGGACAATTTCAAGAAGAACTCAAAAACCCACGCCTAAAATGGTGTGGTTCTTCTAATCAAAGAGTAATCGATGTTAAAGAATCATTAAAAAAGAAACAGGTCATTCTTTTGCAGGATACTGTTTCGGTATAGAAAAATAAGGAAAGACTATCAAGGTTTTTCCTTATTTTTTATGTATGGCTTTATATATTCTTGTAAGGCGCGAATTTCCTCAGCTCTTAATTCTTTGGCAAGGCTAGCACTAGTAAATCCAAATCCCTCACTTCCTAATCCGCCCTGAATCAGAATAGAGGTAAACTTTTCCAAATATTTAGAAAATTCTTGTAATGCGACTAGTTGGATTTTCGTAATTTCTTCTGGTAGATAGAGAATTCCATATTTTTGATTACAATTATCCTCGGTAGTTTCTACAAAAATTATTGTCTGATATTGGTTAATTAGATAGAAAAATATATTGGCTACCATAATCGAATCTAATGGGCTTATTTTAGGTTTTGCCTCTTGTAATACTTTATCTTCTAAGTAGAAAAAATCTAGGTACTTTTTTATGTAGACTGCATGAAAATAACTAATGTTTTTATCTTTACTAATGATTATATCTAAAGGATGCTCTTCGTCGTCTTTAATAAAAGCAATTCTTTGATTGACATTTTCATTGAGTTTATGAATTACTTTAATATCTTCCATTTATTCTCCTTATTTATACATTGAATCGGAAATAACAAATATCTCCGTCTTCCATGATGTAATCTTTTCCTTCTAGTCTCAATTTTCCTTGTTCTTTTACTTTGATTTCGCTACCGAATTCGACTAAATCTTGATAAGACATCACTTCTGCTTTAATGAATCCTTTTTCAAAATCAGTATGAATGATTCCAGCACATTGTTTTGCATTCATCCCCTCTTTATAAGTCCATGCTCTTACTTCATCACTTCCAACGGTAAAGTATGTTTTTAGACCAAGAAGGCGATAGGTTGCTTTAACTAATTTATCTAGACCACTTTCTTCTAATCCTAAGGCATTAAGCATTTCATCTTTATCTGCTTCTTCTAATTCACTAAGTTCACATTCTACTTTTGCACAGATGGTAATCGAGATTGCTCTTTCGCCTTGTGCATATTCCTCTACTTTTTTGACGTATTCGTTTTCTTTTCCAATTTCCTCTTCACAGATATTTGCAAGATAAATCACGGGTTTCATCGTTAAAAAGTTATATGATTTTAAAGAAATCTTCTCATCACTGGTAAAATCCACTAGTCTAAGGGGGATATTTTTTTCTAAGTTCTCTTTGGCCTTTTCTAGTGCCATCATTTCTGTTAACGTATCTGCGTCTTTAGTCGATTGTGCCTTCTTTTTCATCTTATCAATTCGATTTCCTATTGTTTCTAAATCTGCAATGATTAACTCCAAATTGATAATTTCAATATCACGAATAGGGTCAATTTCTCCTTCTACATGGATGATATTAGAATCTTTAAAACATCTTACGACCTCTACAATCGCATCTGTTTCCCGAATATGCGAAAGAAATTTATTTCCTAGCCCTTCTCCTTTACTTGCCCCCTTCACCAGTCCAGCAATATCTGTAAATTCAAAACTTGTCGGAATTAACCTGGTTGGATTATACATTGTATTTAATTGGGTTAATCTCTCATCTGGTACAGATACTACACCAACATTTGGTTCAATTGTTGCAAAAGGATAATTTGCTGCAAGTATACTTTGCTTTGTAATGGCGTTAAAAAGTGTGCTTTTTCCTACATTGGGAAGTCCTACAATTCCTGCAGTTAATGCCATAATTCTCACCTCTTCTTTGTTTTCTTATTTATTTTAACAAATATTTTAGAATTTGAAAATAGTCTTCTTACTTTTTGTTCAATCACAAAAAAATACAACGACATTTCTATGCTTAAATTATCATTGCATTTTTATTTTTTAATCTAATTTTATTACGTATTGAATACTGTCTTGATTTTGATAGATTTCTTTAATCAATTGGTCAGATAGAATGTAACTTCCTACTACTTTCCAAGTGCCATCTTCCACATTTCCGATGGTGGTAAATCTAGTTGTTGGAATGTTTCCGCTCATTCCATCAATCTCTCCATATTCATATTCTTGAAGTAATTGTCTTGCACTAATCATCATTTCTCTTGAACCAAGATAGGTATATCTTTCTTTTTCTACATCAACTTCCCTCGGAAGTTCTCCTTCTCTTATTACATAATATCCATCATTCAACCAAACATTATCTTCTACTAAAAGGTCATGTTGATAAATGTGTTCAATAACTTTTACTTTTGCCGTTTTTCTTTCCGGAATTCCATTTTCAATTTGATTTAATTGGAAAGTATTATCAATGTATCCTTCTTTCATTTTTATGATTTTGATTCGGTTGGGACCTTCTTGCATAATTATCTCTTCATCATAAATTTCATTTTCTGTTCCGATATAATATGTGTTTAGGGTATCCCGATTCAACCATTCACTATATTCATTTGTATCTGGATTATAACTACTGGTAAAAATCATTACACTATAAACGACACAACCATTCAATTCTTGGTCTAAGTCAATCCATTCATTTCCATTGTATGTTTCTTCAACAGTTTCCGTTTTCTCTTGAAAACTCTCGCTTTCTTGATGATTTTTTCCCTGGCAGGAAATTGCTAATGAAGTGGATAATATCAATGTGCTTCCAGCAATCGCTTTTTTAATTATTTTACTTGTTTTGTCTTTCATTTTTGTTTCTCCTTTTTTTAAGCGCCGTTACATCATATCACATTTTAGCATAAATTGTCAATTTTTTTCGAACAAATTCTAAAGAAAAAACTTTGCTTTTAATGGCAAAGCTTTATCGAATCGTTGGAAATACTCCAGGCCCTAAAGGAATTCCTACAATATACCATAAAAGTAGTACAACAAACCATGTAATACTGATGATAATCGAGTAAGGCAAAATTAATCGTATTGCACTTCCAATCGTAATCGGTCTTTTTTTATTTGGATTATAGATATTCAAATAACCGATGTAGATAGCGAAGAAAGCAAGTAATGGCGTAATTCCTTTTGTCATTGAATCCCCTGCTCTTAAAACCATCTGAGCAAACTGTGGTGAAATATTAGATTGCATCATTTTTGGCACAATAATCGGTGCTAAAATACTCCATTTCGCAAGTGGGGTAGTGACAAAAAGATTAGAAATTGCAATAATCACTAATGATAAAATGATTAATGGGATACCACTAAAGGATAAATTATTGATGATATCTGCTCCCCAAGCGGTAATAATTGTTCCAATATTTGTCTGTTTAAATACGGCGATAAATTGTGATGCAAAGAAGATAATTCCGATTAGTCCTCCCACTTGGGACATATTTTCATTTACTGCTCGAATCAATTCCTTATCATTTTTTACTGTCTTTGCTCCTACTCCATAAGCAATTCCTGTTACCATGAAGAAAATTGATACAATATAGTTAAACCCGTCTTGGAAGTAAGAATTTTCTCCAAATAATTGTCGTAAGTAAGTATTTGCCTTCATATCTAGTAATAGCCCAGAAAATGGAAGCCCTGGAATCAACGCATAGATAATGAAAATGATACTAATGACTGCCGCAATGAAAGCATACTTCATTCCTTTTTTTTCTCTAGTTTCTAATTCTAACTTTTGCTGTTCACTTGACTCTAATTCCGTCATATCTATTTCCATTGTCTTATCTAATAATTCTACTTCCTTTTTATATCTACCTAAGCGTGGTAAAATAATTTTCTCGATAATTACGGTTCCGATGAATGCTAAAATTATGCTTAAGAAAATGATGATATAGAGATTAGAAGTTAAGCTTACGTGAAATGTACTATCAATTAATCTTGCCGATGCTTGTGTTGTTGCGATTAAGTTTACTTCCATACTTCCGACAAAAAGTGTCGCACCATAACCAAAGGCAACACCAGTAAATGCTGCAGTAATTCCAGTTAATGGATTTCTTCCGTTTGCCATATAAATTACGGCGGCAAGAGGAATTAAAATGGTATATCCTACTTCATTAATCAAACTAGAAATCGTAGCGAGTAAGATTAAAATAAACGTTAACTTTTTATTATCTAATCGAACTAGCTTTCTTTTGATGATGGCATCTAAAAGTCCTGATGATGTTGCTACACTTAATCCTAATAAAGAGATTAACAATGTACTTAAGGCATTGAAACTCATAAAGTTGGTTCCAGCTTGACTAAGAATATATTTGATTCCATCATAGTTACATAAGTTTTCTACGGTGACTAGAACCGACTCTAATTTATTGGTGGTTAAATTCAACTTTGAATAAGTTGCCTGTACTTCTAAAGCTGATAATATTCCACTTAAAATTACGGTTAACACAGTAAAAACAATTAACATAGTAATGGGATGGAAATAAAACCTTTTTAATTTCATTTTTTTATTTTTCATGGATTTCCCCTACTTTACTATCTTTTTTAATTTTTTGTTAAATTCTACTCTTGGTAACATTACTACTCTTCCACATTTCGTACATTTGATTTTAATATCTGCACCTAATCTGATGATTTCCCATTCGTTATTTCCACAAGGATGTCCTTTTTTCATGATGACTAGTGTTCCTAATGCATATTCTTTATTCTCCATGGTGTACCTCTATTTGTGGATATGGGATTTTGATATTTTCTTGGTCCAAAAGAAGTTTGACCTCTTTCAGTATTTTTCTTTTAATTTGAAATTGTTCTCCGCTTTTGGTCTTTACCGTCATCCGAAATTTTACTGCGGAATCTCCTAATTCTTGAATTCCTAAAACTTCAATAGGTCCTTTTAATTTATCTAGAGTTTTAGATAATTTGCTCGCTAAATCATTAAGTAAGGTTTCTATTTTTTCGATATCGTCTTCATAACTTACAGAGACATCGACAATTGCCAAAGAAAAGCTACAACTATGGTTAATCACCTCAGTGATGTTTCGGTTAGCAATGATTTTCACTTCTCCTTCGAAGTTACGAATCCTTGTTGTTTTTAATCCCATAGAAATGACTTCGCCTTTAAATCCACCAATGGAAACGGTATCTCCTAAAGCAAACTGATTTTCTAAAGTAATGGAAAGTCCAATGATTAAATCTTTGAGAGAATCTTGTAGGGCAAGAGCGATAACAGCAGAAACGATTCCAAGTCCTGCAAGTAGACTAGAAACATCCATTCCAAAAATCGGTAAAATGGATAATACGACAAATACAGTAATGATAATTTTTAGGATATTGATTAATAAACTCTTAAATGTCTCTATTTTTTTATAGTTATAACTATTTTTATCTAAATTTACTTGTCTTTTTTTTAATGTTACATGAATTACACTAGCAATTAATTTATAAATCAAATAACCAAGAATTAAATAGGCAATCGGAAGATAAAGTTCTTTCCTTAAATACTTTTCCATAATCGTTCACCTATTCTGTCGTTAGGCCAAGAAGCTCTAAAATTCGATTTAAGTCATTGGTATTTTCAAAGGAAATGACAATTTTCTTTTCTTTAATTTTGACTTTTGTTCCTAATTTCTCAAATAAAGACTCTTCAACATATTTGTATTCATTCGTCTTTTTCTTTTTTGGCATTGGATTTTTCTTCTTAAAATCTCCACTTGCAACGATATCTTCTGTCTCTCTTACAGAAATTCGCTCATTGACAATTCTATCAATTAAGTTCAGTACATCTTCATTTGATTCAATTTTACTTAATGCTCTTGCATGTCCCATAGTAATTTTTTCTTCCATGACATAGGTCTTAGCTTGTTCAGGAAGTTTTAGAAGTCCCACTGTATTCGTAATATAAGTTCTACTTTTTCCAAGGCGTCGTCCTAATTCTTCATGAGTGATTTTTAGGGTAGTTAAAAGTTTCTCGTAAGCTTCTGCTTCTTCTAATGGATTTAGATTTTCTCTTTGTAAGTTTTCAAGAACAGCAATTTCCATCATTTCCGAATCAGTAAAATCTTTGATGATGGCAGGAATTTTCTCAAGTCCTGCTAAGGCAGATGCTTTAAAACGACGCTCACCTGCAATAATCTCATATCCTTTGACACTTTTCTTTACGATGATTGGTTGAACAACTCCATAAGTTTTAATGGACTCAGAAAGTTCTTGTAGTTTTTCTTGGTCAAATACCTTTCTCGGTTGATAAGGATTGGCTCTAAGAGAGGAAAGTTCTAATTCTACGATTTGGTCTTTTGGGGTTTCCTCAATGATTTTTTCTTCTACTTTCTCAATATCGATAGGTTCATTGTTAAATAATTCTTCTAGCCCTCTTCCTAAGGCTCTTCTTTTACTGTTGGTCTCCATTTCTTGCAATCACTTCCTTTGCTAAATTAATATATGCTTCAGACCCTCTACTTTTTGGGTCATATGCTAAAATTGGTTTTCCATGACTTGGCGCTTCTGTTAAACGAATAAGTCTTGGAATAATGGTATCATAAACTCTTTCTTTGAAGTATCTTCGAATGTCTTCTACGACTTCTAGACCTAAATTGGTTCTAGAATCTAACATGGTAAGAAGAACTCCTTCTATATTTAAATTTGGATTTAAGTTTTTTTGGGCTAGCATGATGGTATTTAATAGTTGCATAATTCCTTCTAACGCAAAAAATTCACATTGTACAGGAATAATTACTGAATCAGAAGCAGTTAGTGCATTCGTCGTAATTAGTCCCAAAGATGGTGGACAATCAATAATTAAGAAGTCATAAGCATCTTTAATTTCTGTCAATGCTGTCTTTAGCTGTGAACCTTTTGAAAAGTTTTCTATCGATTTACTTTTTTCGATTAATTCAATATCTACTCCGGCTAAATTAATTGTCGCTGGTAATACATAAAGATTGCGGTATCTCGTTTTTACTACGGCTTGCTTTACTTCACATTTTCCTGTAATGACATCATAAACACTTTTTTCTATATCGCCTTTATTAATTCCTACTCCTGTGGTCGTATTTCCTTGGGGGTCTAAATCAATTAATAATACCTTTTTTCCAAGATAGGCTAAAGATGCTGAAAGATTGATGCTGGTAGTGGTCTTTCCCACTCCTCCTTTTTGATTTACTAATGATATAATCTTTCCCATCTTCTTCACCTTTTCCTTCAAATGTTAAAACTACTTTTTTTGTTTTATGGTCTTGGTAGTTTTGTTGTTCTTTTTTCCCTCTTTTATTTTTGAAAGGGTCTTTTTTGTTCAAATACTATTGTATCAAAGTTTTAGTAAAATGAATACGTCTTTTGTCAAAAAAAAGTAGAAAATTCTACTTGTTATGTTAATCCTTATCGATGTTGATAATGATTTGATATTTCCCTTCTAAGTCTGTTTCTTCTACAGAAACTTTCATTCCTTTTTCTCTAATTGTTGGGACGATGTTGCGAATTACATTAATGGCATCTTTTAATTTGAATTGTTCATAGAATACTTGATTTGGATTTGATGATTCTGTATTGTTTTCTTGACTTATTGGGATACTTTGACTTTGGTTTACTGGATTTATCGACTCTTCTTCGATAATAATTGGCTGCACTTCTCCAAAAGCTCTTGGTGGTGCTACTGTAGCGGGAATCGTTGAGGTGTCTTTCTGCATCTGACTTTCTTGTTTTTCTAACTCTACTCTAGCGATATTTTCTAATGTTGGTGATAGGGTACTTCCATTTACTTCTTCAATTTCTAACGTGGTTTGTTTTTTTAATTTATTATTTCTAATTTCGCTATCTAACTCTCGCACAGTCATTCTTCCACGAATCACTCGACCAAGCATTTCTACTTGTTCGTTTGGATTTTCAATGGTTAGTAAACTTCTAGCATGTCGTTCAGAGATTTGGTCATCTAATAGTGCTTCTTGTACTTCATCAGTTAGCGCTAAAAGTCTTAATTTATTTGCAATTGCCGCTTGACTTTTCCCCATGGTGCGTCCTAATTCTTCTTGAGTCATTGAATCTAATTCTAAGATTTTTTGATAAGTTCTAGCTTCTTCAATTGCAGTTAAATCTTTTCTCTGTAGATTTTCTAAAAGAGCAACTTTACTGGCTTCTTTGTCATCTAAGTTTCTAACAATTGCCGGAATTTTGGTAAGTCCTGCCAAAGCGGATGCTTTATATCTTCGCTCTCCAGCAATAATTTCATATTTTTCACCAATTTTTCTAACAATAATCGGTTGAATTACGCCATGTTCCTTAATAGAGGTAGAAAGTTCTCTCAATGCTTCTTCGTCAAACTTTTCTCTTGGTTGAAAACGATTTGGTATAATATCGTCTAGGTATAGTTCTATTACTTCATTTAGCATACATCTTCCCTCTTTTCATCCTTTTATTCTATATACAGTATATCACATATTTCATAGTTTTCAAGGAAATTTTATTTTCTTATGCTTTAAAGTTGGTTCTTTGACTTTTTATTTCTTGTAATTCGAAACAGTATTGTTGTTCTACCTTAGGATATTTTTCATGATTTACTTCTTTTAAAAAGTCATCGTAACTTCTTGCCCATAGCGGAGCATCCTCATATAGTCCTCGATAAAGTACTAGTTTTTTTAAGCTTTCTGCATCATTTGCAATATCTTCTACAATGTAATAATCTCCTTTAAAATGTTTATACACACCTTTAATTCTTACTTCCATCTGAGTTTTCCTCCATAAAATTAATTATACAGTTAGTTAATTTTTTAAGTCTTTTTATTTTTACTTGCTTTTTTACTTTTTCAAAAAAATAGTTATAGGCAACTTCCCAAATTGCTACCCATGCGACGACATCAATAATTTCTGAAGCAATATAGATGGGAATAGTTTCTATGAAATGTGACATAGCGAGCAAAAGAATACCTAAAAATAATAGAACAATTCTAAAAATTTTGGCAAGCTTTTCTATGTTTTGTTCTTCTTTCATTCGCATTTGATAATTTTTGTGAATTTTTGTTTTTAATTCTGTTTTTTCGTCTTCGTTTAATTGACATTTTAAGTGAATCGTAAGACGAATATGATTGTTTAGTGGCATTCCTTTACATTCTTCATTAATGTAATTACTCAATTCTTTAGATAGTTTCTGATGATTGAATTGATTTTGATAATCTTCTTTCTTTTCTATGGTAATATCAATGTTTGTTTCTTTTTTTCGCATAGGATTTCCCTTTCTATTAATTATGATTATATCATAAGTTTCAAATAAAAAAAATTAACTTTTATCGTTAATT
Organism: uncultured Bacilli bacterium; assembly: GCA_910587725.1. Lineage (GTDB taxonomy): Bacteria > Bacillota_I > Bacilli_A > RF39 > UBA660 > MGBC162581. Next base: position 4,662 of record CAJUNG010000019.1, on the reverse strand, counting down.
TTTTCCTGATTCTTCTTTTGTTTATTATAAATGTCTACTCTTCTTGGAAGTTTTTTCGCTTGAAGTGCTGTTTCTTCTTTGAATAGCAAGTCTGGTGTTATTCCTAATTTTTCTACAATCAAATCGATGTTTTTACAAGTAAGATTTGCTCTACCTGTTTCGATTGTCGATAAATACGACATTTTCCACTTTGTCATTTGCCAAAATGCTTCTTGTGTAATCCCCTTTTGATAGCGATACCATTTGGTATTTAGTCCGATTAATTCCATAGACTTCATTTCATCACCTTATCCTTCTTATTGCTTAAGTAGTTAATATTTTTCTTAAACATGCAAAAATTATAAAGTTAAAAGTTTTTGTAATTAATCCCACTATACATTATTAAATTTTATCTTTTTAATTTAAATTGTAAAATAGAGTATTTGGACTTGTTTAGATAAAATTATTCTTTTATCAATTAATTTATTTCTCTTGTATATACATCAATTCTTCGTGGAAGAGTTTGTGCTTTTTTTGCTGTCTCTTCCTCAAAAAGTAATGCTTGTTTTACACCTAAAGCACTAGCAATCGTATCAATATTTTTGCAAGTTAAATTTGCACTTCCCGTTTCAATTGTAGAAAGATAAGCCATTTTAAATCCTGCCTTTTCTGCAAATACCTCTTGCGTCCATCCATTCTGATATCTATACCACTTCGTATTTAAACCGATTAATTTCATTGATTCCATTTTTATCACCTTTATCCTATTATAGTTTGCATCTTAATTTATTTCTTATCCATGTATAGATTATAAAGGTTTTAAAAACGGGAATGAACACCTCCATAAATTATTAATTTATATGTTTTTAAGTTTTGATTGAAATATTGTTTTTTTTGTGCTACACTAATATTGTCAATATGTATTATGTAGTCGTATTGATTAAATTAAATAAGATATCTTTCTTCCATTCTAAGATATCTCATTTAAGATTGGTCACCACCCTTGAAAATTCAAGGGTATTTTTATGCCATTTTTTACTATTTGTTGTTATAATAATATTGTCTTAATGGAGGTGTTGATGATGATGGAGACGGAAATATTTCAAAAATGTAAAGTCAATTTTAAAAAGTTACTAGAGTACGGATTTACCTACGAGTCACATCTTTATCATTATTCTACAGTATTAACGAATCATTTTAGAGCAGATATTGTAATTACGGAGGATGGAACTTTATCTGGTGCCATTTATGATTTAACTACAGGTGAGGAATATACGAATTTTAGAGTAAAAAATCAAACTGGTCCATTTGTAAGTTCTATTCGTGAGGAGTATAGAAACATCTTAGAGAAAATCCGTATCTCTTGTTTTACTACTCAGTATTTTATTTCTAACCAAGCAAATCGAATCACTTCTTTAATTATGCAAAAGTTTGATATCCATCCAGATTTCCCATGGAAAATTTCTCCTGAATTTGGGGTATTTAGGAATAAAGGGAATAAGAAGTGGTTTGCTCTTCTTATGAATATTGACAGAGACAAATTGGAAAAAAGTTCTACTGGCATGATTGAGGTAATCAATGTCAAGGTTAATCAAAACAAAGTGTCTCTTTTACTAAAGAAAAAAGGAATTTTTCCTGCCTATCACATGAATAAAAAAAATTGGATTACAATTGCTTTAGATGATAGTTTGTCTGATCAAGAAATCTTTTCATATATCGAAGAAAGCTATGATTATACTGAATGAAAATTTTCATCTTTAGTTTTAGGTTCTATGATAAATTAATGAAAAATTTTGAAATATTATGGAAATATAATCCATAATTGATTCTATTTATAGATGCAGATAGAATAAAACTTAGTAATGCTTCAATAAAAAAAGATTAACCAAAATTAACTTTTGTTTATTTAAAAACCGAATTATTTCGACCAATGTCTCTATTAGTTTTACCATAATACTTGATATAAGAATCAATCATTAAATATTTGTTCTGTTAATACACCCACTTGTTGAGTGGCAATTCCTGTATTAGGAGATTTTGAAAAAACCTCTACTAGGTACAGTAATATTAAGAGTTAATATTCTTTCACTATTTATCCTAGCCGAATCTATTTGTATGTCTCCATTTATTTTTCGATTATCATAAAGTATTTGTATAATATATTCACATAATAATCTTGCCCTTTCAGGGCTATTTTCAATGCTTCTTCTTTTTCATTTGAAATGCTAGTCTTTTATTCTAGCCATGCTAACACATATCTATTGCTAGGCCTTTCCTTGATATTTAGATTTTAAGACCAATCAAGCACCTAATTCAATATATTTCTTCTTTAATATATCATAATATTTCCTTAAAAACTGATTTAACCCTGCCATTTTTGCTGATTTTTTGCATTTGTAGATTATTTTTGAGAGGGGATGTCATGAAATAATATAATTCATACAGTTTCTTTTTTTTAGTTAAAAATGACAAAAATGATAGAAAAGTTAGTTTCCACCACTATATGTGGTACAGTCAATTTGTTGAAAGAAGATGTATCATAGGAATTATTTTTCCATAAAAACGGCTTTCTGACAAGTTTCATTAATTGCTATTCGAAAGTTCTAGTTGTCATTCAATCTGATACCCTAAGGAAGGACATACAACAACTTTTATTTCTTGAATAATACTAGTGTTTTTTCTTTTCCATATTTTTCATAGTTACTTTGGGCTTTCATTTCTATGTAATTTTCAAACTTACTTTTTTCAAAGTTAATTATTTGTGATATAAAATCTTGTTCATGTAAAAACTTACTAAAACCATCACTATATACTAATACTATATCTCCAGTAGATAATTTTATTTGTCCTGATTTTATAAAACTTATCGCTGCAGATTCTCCAGTAATTGCTCCATAGGATACACATTTTCCTTCATATGTATTGTCTAAATTATTTCTATAATCTCTTCTAACAATAACTCTAGCTTCTGGTAAATTCCAGGAAATACCTATTCGATTTATAAAAGGATCACTATAATGCTCTTTGTCATCTTCTGTCTGAAATTTAATATTGCCTAAACTATCAAATACCATTACTCCACAGTCACATATATAAGCATAATCTAATATATCATTTTTAATACTAACACAACTAGCAACAGCACCAAAATAATCATTTTCAAGATAATCACATTCTAAAATATATTTATCATTTAAAGTTTTAATAGCATGATTACATTGAATTAATCTATCTTTTAATAATCCAGAACTTTTAGAAAATGTATTACAAATTTCTTTAGCAGCTAATTCAGCACCACTAGGTCTTGGATATTTAGCTAAAAATTCTTTTTGTGTGCAAGTAGATAAATCACTAATTCCAATAGGATCTCTAGTTATTCCATCAGCAACAATTGCTTCATTTTCTGACGCATAGAATTGATCTTCTATTGGGAAATTGCTATTTAATGTTTTTATATTTTCAAATGTGTTCATATATACTAACATATTTATCACTACTTTCTATATAGATATAATGATTATGTCATTATACAAGTATTTTTTAATTGACATAAATCAATTTAATCTTTATATATATTTCTTAAACTTTCTAAGTCCTTTGTATAATCATATGATGTCAAGATTATTACAAAAATTTTAATAGTAATCTATTTCATCACCATTTGTAAAGTTATCTAAATTAGCTAATATTATTTTTAAAATTTCATCAAATTTTCTATCTTTAAGATATGCCTTTAGGGTTTCTAAAATTTTAGAAGCATTCATTAGTATTATATCTATAAATATATCTTCTTTTTCATAAAAATATTAAATTTCTCTCAATTATAGTTTATTTTACCACAATTTTTACGATTTCAAACAATTATCGTTTAAAGTCATCACTTTTGTTAAATGAAAATGTACATTATAATCTTTAAAATTATTTTAGAAATTATTATAATATTTATATATTTGATTATTATTAAACAAATAGGTACCTGATAAAGGAAGGATTTAAAAATTCATTGTATGTATATGATGACTAAATAGCATCAAATAATGATTATTATGGAAAACGCTAGTTATTGTATAATTGTCTATAAAATTCATTATTTTTTATTAAGATTTCGTGTTTCCCAGTACACTCAATTTTACCATTATTCAAAACAATCAGTTGATCAGCTGCTTCCATTAAAGCTTTATTATGAGTAATAACAATTAGTGTATGATCTATTTTTAAATCTTCTAAAAGTAGGATGATTTTATTAGTTGTATTTGGATCTAATGATGATGTGACTTCATCAAGTAATATTATTTCGGAAGTTGTAAGAAGTGCTCTTGCTAAAGATAGCAGTTGCTTTTGTCCTCCACTTATATTAGTTGCATCTTCTTTTAAAATAGTGTTGTAGCCATCTGGTAAAGACATTATAAAATCATGTATTCCAACTCTTTTACAAGCATTAATCTGTCCTTTTTTATTTGAATCAACTAGAGATAAATTGGCCCTTATACTCATATTGAAAATAAAAGTTTTTTGATTCACGATACTAATATTTGAATTATAGACATCTTTAGAATATTCGTAAATGTCTAAATTATCTATCAAAATTTTACCACTATCTACTTTATACAGCCTTATGAGAAGATTAAATATTGTAGATTTTCCTGTTCCTGTTTTTCCAACAATTGTTGTAACTTGATTTGG
>CAJUNG010000018.1 GCA_910587725.1 uncultured Bacilli bacterium | reverse complement strand
ATGTTGTAACACCTTGTGATACCCCGTCTGCTCTGCAGCGGGGTGGTTCATTTTTATGTCGAGAAAACTTTTGACAATAGGAAGAAACGATTCGTAATGCTTGATGCATAGCAAGAAATTTATTTTTTGCTATGCTATATTCAAACAGAATTGTTTCTATCGTCCCTGTTGTCAAAAGGAAATTGAAATAAATTGAAATATTTTTCTTTGAAAATAAAAAAGAGAACTTTTTATTCTCCTATTACTGTGAATTCGATTGTTTTAATTTTTGAAAGATGAGTGGATACTTTGTAGTTTTGTCCTACGACGATTCCTAATTTTCTTCCTGGATAAAGTGATAGCGGAACTTCATTGTATATTATATTAATGTTATTTTGATACTGATTGAAGTAACTTTCTATTTCTCCTTTTGTTTTTCCGATAAAACTTGGAAGGGAGCATTCCTTGTTTTTATTTTCTGTGCTTGTACAATCTAATTTCTGATTACTCGTACTTTTTTTGAGGACAGTGACTTTTAGTGTCTTAATTTTATCAATTCGACTGTTTTTCGGGTAATTTTGATAAATTATATCACCATTTTTATATATACTAGAATTATTATTTTCATAGTTGTATTCTACCTTTATATTATTTTTTTTAACAAATTGCTCCACATTACTTATATTTTCTCCGATGAAGTTTGGAAGAAGAGTATAAGTATTTTTCGTTTTGTATGGTCCATTTCCAACAATTTTACTTTGATAGAAATCATTTACTGAGTAATCGAAGTTGGTTATAAGTTTTGCCGTTTCTAAATTTTCTTTGATTGCTACTTCAACGTCTTTTATACTTTCCTTATTTAAAATATAATTCCACAGGGTTAGCTTTGCTCCTTCATCATAAATCATCTGTCCTTCTCCTGCAAGTGAAAGCTTTTGGATTGATATAATATTTTCTCCATTGTTTCTTCCAACAGTGAAGATATCTTTTGCGATATTATATAAAGATAGAATTTGGCTTGTAGTCATGTTAGTATCTATATTATTTGATATAGTCTTTAATATATTTTCTAAATGAGAAATACTATTGATGTTTTTTGCTTGATTTAACATCGCTTTTAGTAGTAATTGTTGATTATTTGCCCTATCTAAATCTCCATGCGCTAAATCATATCTATTTCTAGCAAGAACTAATGCGCCTTCTCCATCTAAAGTTTGTATTCCTTTTTCTATACAAACCTGTCCAGTTCTACTAGAATTATCTGTACATAAATCTTTTGGTACGTCAACTGTAACACCACCTAATGTATTTACTAGTGAAACAACACCTTTAAAATTAATTTTTAAGTAATAATCAACTTTAACACCGACAATATTTTCAATTGTACTTAACATACAACTTGCTCCATACCATCCAGCATGGGTAATTTTACTTTCCCTTTGTTCTTTAAAACAAGAAATAGGAACATAACTATCTCTAGGAATACTTAACATTGTTGCATTTAGCGTTTTAGGGTTGAAACTAATTAAAATTAGACTATCTCCATTTGATGCGTTTTTGATGAGCCCATCACTTTCAGAATCTACACCCATTAACAATATAGTGAACGGTTTGGTAATATTTTTTCCATCGGATTTTACGTAATCTATACTTTCTTCTTTTTTTACACTTTTTTCGCTAGTTGTAATAATCTTTGTTTGTTGGGAAATGTTTTGATACTCATCAATTGTTTGAAACATTGTTGGATAATTACTAGATATGAAAATGCAGTCTATATTGTTTTGATATAAGTCATGTAGCATATTAGTTAAATCTTCATATAGTACAATTTCATTGTCCTCTTTTAGCTGATTATTTTCAATTATTTCTTTTGCCAAAGTATAATTATCAACACTTGTAGGGTCATTGAGCAAGCCAATTTTCTTATTGACAACGTCGTCAATTTCATTGATTTCGTTTTCCGTTTTTGTAATTAGGGAAGTTGAGTATGTGATGTTTGCTTTATTTAAATTATTGATTAAACTGTAAACTTTATTTAATCCCATCCCGATACTAAAGTTGATTGTAATAAATAAAATCATGAGCATGATATAAAGATTTTTATTTTTGCTGCTGTTATTTTTCCTAATGAAGTATAAGTCTATAAATAGGATTATGAAAATTATGATGATTCTTAAAAGTGGCTCAATTGGCCCTAGTAGATATATATTATAAATAAGAAAGAAACTTGCCAAAACGGCAATTAGTGTTAAAAAACTGCGATACTTAATTTTCAGTTTTATTTTTTTAACATTTTGCTTTTTGCTTAACTTAGTAACTTTTTTTGACTTTTTTTTGTTCATATTTTATGCCTTCCTTATTATTAATTATAAATCAAGATGAATATTTTTAAAGATATATTTTTTTCTTTCTTTTGAATTTATGTAAATTTTTGTCTAATGTTCTTTATTATTATTTCTTAATTTTTAATTTTTATTCTGTAATCATTTTTTCTTGTTCTAAAGCATATAGTTAGTCAAAGGTTCATAGGTTTATGGCCTTTTTTTATTTAATGTATCCGCGATAAGTATTAGAATGGAGAAAGTTTTCGTTAATTTTATAGAACCGTTTTTTTAGTGATATTGTAATTTTTTTATTAATTATTAGGATATTTAATTTACTTAGGCAAAGCAAATAGATAAAAAATGAACTGGTGAATAAATTATACTAGAGGAGGAAAAAAAATGTTTGATAGAAATAATTGTCAATCAAGACAAAATGAATTTAATACGAATTTTACTGCTGAAAATATGAATGTGGATGTGGATTTTGATATTAATCAAAATGTAGGTAGTCCAATGATGGGTGGTATGAATAGTTTTGCAGGAACAACTCAAGCTCCAATTGTTGAACCAATGCAAGAAAGACAAATTCATAGAACTATTATGCATGAAGTTCCACATGTTTGCCCAATGAGAACAAAGGTTATTAACCATCATGTATTCCGTCATACTTATCAACCATCTTATTCTTGCTGTGAAGAAAATACTTGCAGTACGATTAACTGTGGTTCTTGTTGCAATTTTAGATAAGTCTTTTAAGTGCCATCGATTTTCGGTGGTTCTTTTTTTTGTCAACTAATCGTGTAAAGTTTTGTATACTTTTATAAAAAGTATTGTGTAAAATAAGCAAAGCGGTTAAGATAAAAATAGGGAGAGTGATTATAATGATTTATCCATCAATTGATAAGATTTTGGGTGTTGTAGATTCTAAGTATCAACTTGTGCATATTATTTCAAAAAGAAGTAAACAAATGACAGCTGAAAAAAATTTTCAAAAACCTGTTAGATATTATTATTCTAAAAAGAATTTGGGACGGGCATTAGAGGAATTATCTTGTGGATATTTATTTTTAAAGAAGGATGTAAGAAAATAATATCGTCTTTTTTTTTGAATTTATTGACGAACGTTTATTCTATATTGTATAATGGAATTGTGGAGGTGATTCTATGAAAATTAATCGTTTTCAGAAAATGAAAAATGGTATATATCGGCTAGACTTAGGGGGAAAGTCATTAGATTTGCATGAAGATTTAATATTAAGATATGATTTGCTTATAAAAAAGGAAATTTCGGAGGATGAACTTCCTTCACTAATTCATGAAAACTTAGAGTATGCTGCTTATGAAATGGCATTAAAAGAAATAAACAAAAAATTGCGAACTTCGAAAGAGATAGAGACGGTTTTATCTAAAAAGGAGGTATCACAAGACACAATTCAAGATGTGCTTAGTCGATTGAAAAGCCAGGGTTATTTAAATGAGACTGTCTATGCAGATTCCTATATTCATGACCGGATTTTGTTAAGTTCAGATGGACCTTTGAAAATAGAACGAGAGCTTTTAAGCAAAGGAATTGATAAGGATTTAGTTACTTCTTGTCTTAGTTCATTTTCTGAAGAAATGCAACGAGAGCGAATTTTAAAAATTGTTACCAAATTTCTTCAACAAAATCGTTCTAGTTGTTTTAAGTTTTTTCAAAAGATGAAGTATCATTTAAACTCTTTGGGATATTCTATGAATATTATTGATGAGGTATTAGAAAGCATTGATGTTGATGATTCAGACGTTTATGAAAAGGAGTATCAAAAACTATATCATCAATTATCTAAAAAATATAGTGGGGCAGAACTTGAATGGAAATTGAAACAGAAACTTTATCAAAGAGGTTTTAGAGTATAAAAAAAGATGAAAGTGAGTTAATTTTACCCATTCATCTTTTTTTCTTATTTATTGTTTTCTTTGTTTTGTTCTTTTGCTTGTGCTAAAGAGTTTTCAATATAAGTGTCATATTGTTTTTTTAATTCATCATCTTGAATTTCCATTTTGTATTCTTTTCTTAATTCTGCTAGTCCGTTAATTTGATAAGTTGCGTCGTTTTCTAATTTTTCTGTTGCTAAATCTTCGATGATATCGTTTCGGATGCTATCTAAATCGATTTTTTCTTTTTGTTCTACTTTTAAAATGATATGGTATCCAAAAGATGTTTTTACTGGGGTTGTTGTATATGCACCAATCTCTAGATTTTTTGCAGCTTGTTCAAAAGTTTCTTCTTTATCTCCATGGGTAATGAAACCTAAGTCTCCACCGTCATTTTTTGTTAATTCATCTGTTGAATATTGTTTTGCTAAATCCTCAAATTTCTCACCATTTTTTAACTTTGAAATGACTTCTTCTGCTTTTTTTAGTGCTTCTTCTTCTGCTGCTGTTTTTTCTGCTGTTGTCATACTACTTGTCGTTTCTGGTGCAATTAAGATGTGACTAACTTTAATGTCTCCAAAAATTTCTTCTTCATAATACTTTTGAATATCTTTATCTGTTACCGTTGTTTTTGTATATTCTTCGATGGCTTTATTTCTTCTAAATTGTAATGATAGATATTCACGTAATTCGCTCATTGTGTTAACTCCGAAATAACTTTGTACCTGTTGAAGGAGTTTTTGTTCAGTACCAAATGTTTCTAACCAAGTATCGATTTGGCTATTGATTTCTGTTTTTTCTTCCTCCATTAGTTCTTTTCCATATTTTTCTTCTAAGATTTTTTCATCCATCATATCGATTAATGAACTTAAGGCATATCTGTTTTTTACGTCTTGATATAAATCATCTACAGAAATTGCTCCATTGGATAAGTTGACAACAGCATCTTGTCCATTTTCTAGTTTTGCAACTTTTCCGCAACCAGTTGTTGTTAGTAATACGATAATTCCGCATACTAGTATTTTTTTCATAATGTATGTCCTCCTTTAAAATACAATATTATCATAGCAAACTTTAATCAAAAAAACAACTTTTTTTCTGTTGAATTCTTATCTTTTGCCTATCACCTTTTTCATGTTTTCCCATAAAATATTGTGAGTAGTGAAAAGGAGGGAAAAGATATGGGTAATTACGTATCTAGTTCTGCAATCGTATTAGTATTATTTATTTTACTTGTAATTATACTTGGTGCATATATCTAATTTAAATTAAGGAGGTGTATTTTTATGTGTTGTGAAACATCAGGAAACCAAAACACTAGTAGAGGTGGAAGCGGATATGTTATCATTATCGTGCTTTACATTTTACTAGCCATTATCTTAGGTGCATGGGTTTCATGTTAAATAAAAGGGATAGCGTTCATTGCTATTCCTTTTCTATGTAATCTTACTTCTTACTTGTTAGTTTTTCTTTAATTTCTTGGATAAGTATCAGATTTTCCTTGTTATAAACGTGGTCCATTCCATCATCTGGATATCTTGGTGTCAAATGAATATGGAAATGCTTTACTTCTTGTCCACATCCATTATTTTGAATGATTGTTAATCCTTTAATGTCTAGTTGTTCTTCCATGCGCTTTTTCATTTCTTTAATCACTTTTAACATATGAAGCATTAACTCTTCTTCTACTTCATCAATTGTTACTATGTGTTTTTTAGGAATTAATAGTGCATCTCCATTGGTTGAGGGATGAATATCTAAAAACACTTTTACTTGTTCGTCTTCATAAATTGTTTCACTAGGTATTTCTTGATGTATAATTTTACAAAAAATACAATCTTCCATTTCTTATCACTCCTTATTTTTATTATACCATGGTTTAAAAAAAATAAAATATGCATTTTTTTTTGCATATTTCTGGTTTCGAATATCTGCGAATATTCTATTTTATATTGTATAGATTTTTAAATATTTATTCATATTATTTATGAGGTTGATGAAAAATGATGAAAAATTGTAAAGGTAAACGGTATTCTAAAAAAGTAAAACGTAAAATAGATACGATTCACTTAGGAAAAATTTATTATAATGAAGTATTAAAAAAGCGGGAAGGTATGTTTCCTCAACGTTAATAAAGACTCTAGGAATGTTTGTGTTCCTTAGAGTTTTTATTTTTGCCTAGAATCTTTTTTCTTTCTTGCCAATGGTATCTCAAAGGCTTTTCTTGTGCTAGAAATTCTTCTTTAAATTTCCTTTTTCGATAAAATTCTTGTCACTTCTGTGTTAATTTTATGTAAAATATGATAAAATATGGAGTAAGAAAAGCGAGTGATTAGGATGTTAGAAATAAAGAAAATAAGTGTTGAAGCAGAAAATGGAAAAAAAATTTTGAATGATTTTTCTCTTTCGATTAAAAATGGTGAAATTCATGCCATTATGGGACCTAATGGTACAGGGAAAAGTACGCTTTCTAAAGTGTTAATGGGACATCCGGATTATTTGGTTACTAGTGGAGATATTTTTTGGAATGGAGAGTCTATTTTATCTTTGGAAGTAGATGAGCGTGCACGCAAAGGTTTATTTTTAGTAAATCAGAATCCTATTAGTATTGAAGGCGTAACGAATAGTGAATTTTTAAAAACTGCACTTTCTAGTGTTCGTGGAAAGAATGTTGGAATTTATGAATTTATGAAAACGATGGAAACTGCGATGTCGGAATTAAAAATGAATGAAAATTTTATGCATCGTGCAATTAATCAAGACTTTTCCGGTGGAGAGCGAAAGAAAAATGAAATTTTGCAGATGAAGGTGCTATGTCCAAAATTTGTTATTTTTGATGAGCTAGACTCTGGGTTAGATGTGGATAGTTTAAAAGTGGTTTGTGAAAATATTAATCAGTATTTGCGGGATAATCCTGAAGTATCTGTGTTAATTATCACGCATTATACAAGAATTTTGGATTATATCCAACCTGATTTCGTTCATGTGATGAAGGATGGAACGATTATCAAAAGTGGAGATATGCACCTTGCGAAAAATATTGAAATGGAAGGATATGTTGGGGTAAATTCTATGGATGTAGGAGCAGATAATGAATAAACTATTATTGAATCAAAATCAAGAGATAAAAAGAGATGGTTTTTACTTTTTTGAAGGAGTGGAGAACCACGCAGATTTTGAAATTGTTGTTTCTCCTAGAGTTTGTGCACATTTGTTCATTTTTGCTTCTGATATCGAAATGAAGATGCGGATTGTTTTACTTCAAGGTGCAAATGTATCTTTTCAGATTGTTGGGGAAAACCTCTCTATTCATTCTAACGTCATTTTAAAAGGAGATAATGCTAATTTTCATTTTGTACAGAGTCAAATTTCTAAAGAAAGTACCCGATTGCATCTAGAAATTTTTCATCGAGCGATATCCACGACAAGTCATGTCATTAACCATATTGTTCATTATGGTAGAAAAAAAAGTTTGATTCAAGTGGATATTGATGTACCAAAAGGAATTAAGGGTTGTACTATCAAACAAGACAACAAAATTATTTTAATGGACGATGGTCATGCAGAAATCTTACCAAATTTATTTATTTCTGAATTTGATTCCTTTGCAGAGCATTCTGCGTATATTTCTAAATTTTCTAAGGAAGATTACTTTTACTTACAAACGAGAGGAATTTCTAAACATATGGCGACGAATTTATTAAAAAAGTCTTTTTTACTAGGACCTATGGAGCTTTCTTTTTTGCCGTCAGAGGTTAAGGCAAATATTGTTGAAAAGATTGGGAGGTGATAAAAGTGATGCGAGAGGATTTTGAAATCTTAAAGTCTGGTTTAATCTATTTTGATAATGGTGCGACTACATTAAAACCTAATGTGGTGGTAGATGCGGTAAAGGATTATTATACGAAATATACTGCAAATGCACATCGTGGGGATTACGATAATAGTTTGAAAGTAGATATGTTATATGAAGGGGTTCGTGATAAGGTTTGTCATTTAATCAATGCTTCTTCTTCCTCAGAGGTGGTGTTTACCTCAGGAGCAACCGACTCTTTAAATCGGATTGTTTTTGGTTTTATGGAGGATTATTTAAAGGAGGGAGATGAGGTACTCCTTACGGTATCTGAACATGCATCGAATATTCTTCCGTGGTTTTATTTACAAGAAAAATGTGGAATTGTGGTTCGTTTTATTCCTTTAACTGCGGATAATGAGGTGACCCTTGAGAATGTTTCGATGTCAATTACCGAAAAGACTAAGGTGATTTCTATTGCTCATGTTACCAATGTTTTAGGAGATATCCGTCCAGTGCAGGAGATTGGAAAATTGTGTCAAGAGAAGGGAATTTTGTTTGTTGTCGATGCTGCTCAGAGTGTTCCTCATCGTAAAGTAGATGTGCAGTCTAGTCATATTGACTTTTTAGCTTTTTCTGCACATAAGATGTTGGGTCCTACGGGTGTTGGTGTATTATATGGCCGATTGGATTTATTATCTAAGATGCGACCAACTTCTTATGGTGGAGGAATGAATACTTCTTTTGATTTAGAAGGAAACTACGCACTAAAGTCCTTGCCCTCTAAATTAGAAGCAGGTACTCCAAATATTGCTGGAGTTATTGGCTTGGGAGCGGCGATTGACTATTTGAATCATCTTGGGTACGAAGCTATAGAGAAGCAGGAAAAAGAGGTTCGTGATTATTTAATTTCTGAACTAAAAAAGATTCCGAATATTATTTTATATAATGAAAATATCTTATCTTCTAATGTTGCTTTTAATTTAAAGGATGTTTTTTCTCAAGATACCGCAGTTTATTTAAATCATTATCATATTTGTGTTCGGGCAGGAAATCATTGTGCAAAAACCCTTAAAAATGCAATTCATGTGAATAACACTTGCCGAATCAGTTTGTATTTTTACAATACTAAAGAAGAAGTTGATGAGTTGATACGGGTATTAAAGGATTCGGAAAATATTTTTAAAGTGATACTTTAAATGAAGAAAGAGGTGTAAAAATGGATGCAGTATTAAAGCGAGAGATGATTTTAGAACATTATCAAAATCCAGTTCATCATGGACTCATTGAAAGTGACGAATATCAGATGTATCATACCAATAATGAAAGTTGCATCGACCACTTGGATATTCAGTACAAGATTGTGGATGGGATTATTGAAGATATTCGTTTTTCTGGAGAGGCGTGTGCAATTTCTACTTCGGCAACTTCGGTGATGATTGAACGGTTACTTGGGTGCAGCGTGGAAGAAGCGAGAAAAGTTTTGGAAAACTATGAGAACATGATTGAAGAAAGAGAATATGAACAAGAAGTTTTAAAAGATTTGAATATTTATGAAGAAACTTATTTGCAACCAAATCGAAAAAAGTGCGCAATGTTGCCGTTTGTGTCTTTAAAAGAAGCTTTGGATAGTGAAAATCAAAAATAGAAAAGAGGTGCGATATGGAAGTTAAAGGTCTTAGTCTTTCATCAATCGAAGAAATTTCCAAGATTAAGCAGGAAAGCGCAGAAATTTTATCGTTTCGCAAGAAAGCATATCGTGCTTTTGAAAAATTGCCATTTCCTTCTTTTGGTCCTTCTTTTTCCATTGATTTTGATTCAATTACGTATTATAAAAGTTCTTTAACTCCAGTTGTGAATGATTGGCGTCAAATCTCTTCTCCCATTCAGTCAGAACTTGAACGTGTTGGTGTTATGGAAGCAGAAACACATATGGATGGAATTGGCGTCCAGTATGAAAGCGAAGTTATTTATCATAACATGATTCGGGAGTTGGAAGAAAAAAAGATTATTTTTACCTCAATTGAAGATGGATTAAAAAATCATCGAGAAATTGCGGAAAAGTTTTTTGGTAAAATTGTTCCTTTCACAGACAATAAGTTTGCAGCATTAAATTCTAGTGTATTTAGTGGAGGAAGTTTTATTTATATTCCCCCTCATACGAAGTTAAATCGACCGCTTCAGAGTTATTTTCGTATCAATAGTCAAAATATGGGACAATTTGAGAGAACTTTGATTATTGTCGATGAAGGTAGTGAACTTCATTATATTGAGGGTTGTACAGCACCGACTTATTCTACGGATAGCTTGCATGCTGCAGTTGTTGAGATTTATGTTGGAAAACATAGTAAATGTCGATATACAACGATTCAAAATTGGGCGGTCAATGTTAATAATTTAGTCACTAAGCGAGCACTTGTGGATTCTTATGGAGAAATGGAGTGGATTGATGGAAATGTTGGTTCTCATATGAATATGAAGTATCCTGCTTGTATTTTAAAGGGAGATTATGCTAAGGGCACTTGCATTACCATTAGTGTTGCTTCTAAAAATCAGGAGCAAGATACTGGGGCTCGAATGATTCATCTGGGAAAGAATACTAAGAGTATGATTTTGTCTAAGAGTATTTCTAGAAATGGTGGGAATGCAACGTATCGTGGTAAAGTGGACATCAAAAGGGAAGCAACTTGTTCAGAATCTTTTGTCAAATGTGATACTTTGATTTTAGATGAGGATTCAAAAAGCGATACAATTCCTGTGAATATCGTTTCTAATTCCTCTAGTAAAATTGAACATGAGGCGACGGTTTCTAGGGTTTCCCCATCTAATTTATTTTATTTAATGAGTCGAGGACTTACGAGGGAAAAAGCAACAGAATTGATTGTTTTAGGATTTATTGAAAAGTTTCGCGAAGAGTTACCAATGGAGTATGCAGTCGAATTAAATCAGTTATTGAAAAGAAATTTGTAATTAGTGAAATTTTAAATTTTCAGCACGATTTACGGATTTCTTTTTTTCATTTTCTTTGACAAATTTAATTTTTCTTCTAAGGGTGAAATTTTAAATTTGGCCGTTTGCACCCCTGTTTTCTTTGTGATAGAGTCTTAGGACGAAAGGAGGAATTTTATATGAATCAACTTGGTTTGGTCGGGCGTCTCGTGAGAAGTCCTGAGGTTAGGGACGGTGAGGGAAAGCGTTCTTTCTCTTGGGTTACTCTTGCCATTACTAGAGGGTTTAAGAATGCATCTGGCGAGTATGAAACAGATTTTATCGATGTGATGTTGTTTGACAATGTTGCGGAAAATACAGCAAAGCATTGTCGAAAAGGCGATATTATTTCTGTTCGTGGCCGTTTACGTTCTAGGATTATCGACAAAGACGGTGAAAAGCGTTACGTCTTAGAAGTGATTGGAGAAAGAGTTACTTTTATTTCGCATGTTCACCGACAAGATGATGTTCATTTGCATCAGGAAGAAGATGAAGAAGAAAGCTTTTCAGAAAGTAAAGAAGAGAGTATGAAAATTGAGATGAAGAACTGTTAAAATTTTCCTATCGTTTCTTTTCTTCTTATGCGAAATGGTTTGACAAAGGGTAGTTGCTCCTATATAATAAATACAGGAATTTGATACGAGATATTGTATAATTACTTCTTTGTCGCTTTTAGGATTGCGAAAAAATTTGAGGTGATGTGGATGTTGCTGTTCAGTAAACGGTTAAAAGAGATTAGAAAAAAGGTTGGACTGACACAAGAGGAACTTGGAGCAAGAGTTGGCGTAACGAAGGTGAGTGTTTGCTGTTATGAAAAAGGAACAAGAACACCAACTTTAGAGACTTTACTTGATATTGCGGATGTTTTGCATGTGGATTTTACGTATTTGCTTGGTACGGAAAATTATGTTGTTGCAGAGGATGATGTCGATTATGGAATGAATATTGCAAAGGATGAAATCGAATTGATTCGAGAACTTCGCAAACATCCAGATTTGTATCATCTACTTGTGAGTGAACCAGAAAGAGTAATTAAATTAATTGAACAGAAAATAAGATAATTAGATGAAAGAACATGGAATAAGAGGATGTCATTAGAATCTTAATTCTATGTTTTTTAATGTTTAGTTAAATGGTAGTAGGGAGTAAAGAATAATAAGGCATAGAAAATTTTTAACATTATCGATAAATTTTGCTTATTCATTATCGGTTATTGGAAAGTAGAGTATGATTTTTCGTCTAGATAAGTATCTTGCGCATCTTTCTTTTTTTTAGTATACTATTCTCAGGGAAGAGTAAAGGGGATGTGAAAAATGAATATGGTCGACATACTCGCAAAGAAACGAGAGGGAAAAGAGCTAACCGAAGAAGAGCTTCGATTTTCATTTTATGGATATATGAATGGCGATGTTCCTGACTATCAGATGAGTAGTTTACTGATGGCAATTTGTATTCATGGTCTTTCTGATGCGGAAGTATTTGCATTAACTGATTTGTTTATTAACAGTGGGGATGTTTTAGATTTATCTAGTATAGAAGGTGCGGTTGTCGATAAACATTCTACCGGTGGAGTTGGCGATAAAACGACATTAATTGTAGGACCGATTGTTGCCTCTCTTGGTGTGCATCTTGCTAAACTTAGTGGTAGAGGCCTTGGGTTTACAGGAGGGACCATCGATAAGTTAGAAAGTATTCCTGGGTTTCGTGTGGATTTAACTGAAGAAGAGTTTTTGCACCAGGTCAATAAAATTGGCATTGCCATTGCTTCTCAAACGGCCAATTTGACACCACTTGATAAAATGATTTATGCCCTTCGTGATGTCACGGGGACGGTCGAATCGATTCCTTTAATTGCGATTAGTATTATGAGTAAAAAGATTGCTTCTGGAGCGCCTAATATTATGTTGGATGTTAAAGTGGGTAGTGGAGCACTATTGAAAACGAAGGAAGAGGCGCTAGCTGCTGCACGTTTGATGAAAAAAATTGGTACTAAGTATAATCGTCATGTAGAAACATTAGTAACTTATATGGATATTCCTTTAGGAACTTCGGTTGGAAATGCTTTGGAAGTCGTAGAAGCGATGAAGATTTTAAAGGGTGGCGAGGACAATTACTTAGTGGCATTATGCAAGTCCTTAGCTGCACAAATGGTGGCAATGGGAAAACAAATTGATGTATCTGTTGCCCAAGAACAAGTAGAAGAGGTAATCAAAAATGGAAAGGCTTATGATAAATTTGTAGAGATGGTCGAGTCTCAAGGGGGAGATTTATCGAAACTTTCGATTAGTAAAAATATTCAGAGAGTTTATTCGCCAAAGGGTGGATGTATCGTGGATATGGATGCTTATCAATTTGGAAGATTATCTTTACTTCTTGGTGCGGGAAGATTGACGAAGGAAGATAAGATTGATTCTTCTGTTGGAATTGTATTAAATAAAAAGATAGGGGATTTTGTAAAACCTGGGGATGTGCTTTGTACCCTTTGCTTAAAAAAAGATGCGCCTTTGATGGAAATTAAAGTTGATGATTTTTATATTATTGAAGAAGATTTTTCTGATTTAAAAGAAGAGAAAAATGAAGAGGATACGAATCACGAGGTTTCGAATGAGAAAGAGGAAGCCTCTCATGAGGAAGAAAATAATCCTTCTACTCCGCCTTCAGAAGATGAAGTGGATAAAGAAGTACAACCTGCTTTAGTATCAGAAGAAGAAATGGAACAAGAAAGTAAGCAAGAACCAGAAAAAGTTATTGAAGATTCTCCTGTAGATGAGGAGGAAAGAAAAGCATTTGTTTCTCCTTCTGAGGATTTTGATTTTTCTACCTCTTCTATAGATACCAATAGCGAGATGGAAGAGGTTCAAGAAAATTCCTTTTTAGAAACAAAACAGGATGATTTTGATATTTCTTCTCAAGAATCTTTTACTAATCCTTTAGATATGTCTGAACTTTCAGTAGATGATTTGATTCTGATGAATGTTCCAGAAGAGTAAGAAGTTTCTCACGTTAGTGTTTTAACACTAGCGTTTTTTCTTGACTTTTTTCCTTATTTTTGCTATAATATGTGCCGGAAAAGGGAATGGATTCCTTTTGCTAATTAGAATTTAAGGGGGAAATAAAATGCAAGAAATTGCTAAAATTCCTTTTTTATTTAAAGAGGAGGAATATCTTCTCGGTATTGGTGTTTTAGAAAATGATGCTTCTTCTATTTCCCGCTTGATTGAGAGTTTTCTTCCCCTTGTTGTTCATATTGCCAAAAAATATATTGGTGTGGGAAAAAATTATGGTTTTTCCTTTCTTGATATTGTTCAAGAGGGAAACTTAGGGTTGATGAAGGCAGCGCAGAATTTTGATTTTACTAAAGATTGTCGTTTTTTAAACTATGCTTATTTTTGGATTTTTAAATTCATTAAGAGAGCTTTTGCATCAAAGGGTAAAAAGTTTAAACTTTCGGTAGAAAGGTATGAACGATTAGAAAAATATCGTCAGTGTTATCAGAATTTACAACAACGATATCATCGTAGTCCGACGATTAGTGAGCTTGCAAAGGAGCTTTCTCTTTCTGAGGGACAAATCTCTGAGCTAGAATTTTTGGATACTTCGTTTCTCAGTTGGTCTTATTTGGTACAAGAGGAGTTTGAGTTTGGTAGTCAGATTCCGTCTCCTTTGAATTTAGAAGAGGATTATCTTTCTTCGCAATTGGGAAGTGATTTAGAGACACTTTTTCAAGAGGCAAATTTGACTTCTAAAGAAATAGAGGTATTACGGTTTTGTTTTGACTTTTATGGTATCGGGGTTTTAACACAAGAGGAAGTCGGACAAATTTTAGGTGGAGTTACTCGTGCCCGTATTGCCCAAATAGAAGCCAGTGCTTTGAAAAAAATTCGTGATTGTGCTTTGCTTTTGGAATTTGTTCCTTATGCCCTTTATCCTAATCAAGCCCAAAGAAAATTAGTAGAATACTGGGCATCTAGTCGAGATAAAAAAAGCTCTGATTTTATTTTTGATGCAAAAGTGCCAAGAGAAAGGAAGAAGGAGGAGATTGAGAATTTTGTTCCTTCTACAAAAAGGCATCGTAAAGCGAAGAAAACGATTTATGAACTTGTTGGTGGTACTAAGGAAGAAGTGGATTTGCTTATTGAAACAGAATTATTCGCAGAGGAAAAGCATTTAATTTGGTTAGGAAATGGGAGTGATTTACTTCATCCTATGGTACAAGAAGGATTTGGAAATAAAGAAAGAAGTAAACTTTATGGAAGTGTACTTCCAAAAATTAAAAGATTGTTGACTCATCCAGAAAGGGTTATGAAAAAACGTAGCGCATGTGAAAAATTGATCAAACCATTAGATATCTATAGTGATGGATATTTTGATGAGAAATTTTTTCAAACATTGTGGGAAGTGCTTTCTTCTTCGTCCTTTTCTGAACTTCTTCAACAGTTTTTTCGACATAAGGCAATTCTTTTCTTGATAAATTCTTTTCCAGACGAGGAGTTGAAGGCGAAAGTATTCGATTTTGTAGAGACAAAAGAGAATGTATTTAATGAGATTTGTGATGGAATTCTTCATCAAAATGTATCTGATTCTGATGGTGAAAAATTAGTAGAAACTCCATTAGTTAAGCAGATGATTGGTTAAAAATGATATGAGGTGTAATAAAATATGAATAAAATAAATAATGAATACTATTCTTCTGATAGTACTGGTCAGTATATTCATGAAATTAATGAAATTCCTCTTTTATCGGAGGAAGAGGAACGAAATCTTTTTGAACTTTTGGCTCAGGGAGATATGACGGCTAGAAAAAGCTTATTGAAAGTAATCTACGATTGGTGGTTAGTGTTGCTAAAAAGTATATGAATCGAGGACTTCCTTTCCTTGACCTAGTTCAAGAGGGAAATATTGGACTAATGGAGGCAATCGATAAATTTGATTTGTCTAAACAATGTCGTCTTTCCACTTATGCGTATGATCGGATTCGACAGAAAATTGTTCGCAAACTTGCTAAACATGGGACTACGATTTCTATTCCTTCTGAAAAATATGAAAAATTATATCAATATTTTTATTTAAAATCAGTGGATGAAAAGGCTGGAAAAACAAGTTCTACAATTGAAGAATATGCCGAGAAATTAAAAATGTCTGTTTCTAAGTTAGAAAGTTTATTAGAAAATCAAAAGCTTGTTGTCAGTATGGATTGCTTGATTGATGGTGATGATGATGAATGTTCCCGTACATTTGGTGATAATTTTTTTGATTTTGAATATAGTGTTGAAGAACAGGCAGATTCTCTTCAAATGAGATTGGTTGTGCAAAAGCTATTATTGGATTGTCATTTAAAAGAAAATGAACTTGCTACGCTAATTTTAAAATATGGGATGGGTTTGAAGAATGAAAGGATTGGAGAAAAATTAGGGACTACGAGTGAAGCGATAAGACAAGCTGAGATGAGAGCACTTCGAAAACTTCGCTTATCTGAAAATATAAAGGAGTTAAATTTCTATATGGATTTCCCAGAAAATGCAATGGAAAGAATCGCGGCTTATGGTGAGTTGTATTTAAACCCTGATAATCGATGTCGAAACTTGGATATGATTTTAGATAGAGAGCCTGGAGTTGATTCCGAGTGTGTGATTTCTATCTATAATTATTTTCCTTTTCCTAAAGATGTTATCGATTGTGTTATTATTGATGACTTGACAGAAGAAGATAGAGGATTATTAAGGCTTGTTTGTGGAGAAGATTTGGAAAATCCTAAAGAAAGAATGGAAATTACACCAAAGATTCGACAGAGATTTTATGGTTATTTACTTCCTAAAATGCGAACTTTATTAATGACTAAGTTTAAGAATCAAGAAATTGTAACTAAAAGAAAAAGAAGGAGTAACAAGTAATTTTTCCTTGTTATTCCTTTTTCGTGTCACTTCTGGCAATGTATTCGTCAAGTGTTAAATCATTTTCTTTGATGTAGGTTGCTACACTTTTTCCTACATAACGATAATGCCAAGATTCATAAGTATATCCAGTAACTTCTTCTTTTCCTTTAGGGTATCTTAAGATGAATCCATAATGATGGGCATTGTTTTGCATCCATTCAAATTCTTTTGTTTCTTCAAAGTTTTCAAAAGTAGTGACTTCATTATCGATATCCATAGATAACCCTGTTTGGTGTTCAGAAAATCCTGCCCTTGCAGAATAGGTATCTGCCATTTGTTCCCCATCTTTTTCCTTGTAAGAATTGTATAAATTTTGTTGATACTCGTAAGAACGATAACTAGAAACTAAACGGATTTTTAGATTTTCTTTTTTGGCCTCTTTACACAGTTCTTCAAAGGCTACTTTGGCTTCTTTCACTAACAGTTTGTTACTTGCAGAACAAATTTCGACGGTTTCTAACGATTCAGGCACATAATTTTCTTGCAAATAGTGATATTTATTCACAAATACTAATGGACTTCCAATGTTGTAGGCTAAAGATGTTTTACTAAAGGGAGGAAAATCTAAGTCAAGATTGACTCTAGTAATGATATCGATATCCTTTAAATTGGGATTTTTTTCTTGATATTTTTTATATCTTTCTTCGCGGGTTTTATCATAGAAGGTATACTTTATATAATTTGCTTCCATATGGTCATATTTCCTTTCTCCTTTTTTTGGAAATAGAAAAAACAGGAAGAGGATGATGAGGAAAAGACCAGGAATAAGTAATAATTTTTTCAAAATAACATCACCTCATTTGTACTATTTTACGTTATCTTTTTTTCCTTATGTTATCTTTTGTGGTAATCTTCTTTTTTTAAGAATATAGTGAATTAAGAGGTGAAGTATGAAGAAGTTAGTAGTACTATTTAGTTTTTTTTGTTTGTTAGGAATTAATTGTCCTGGTTTAGTCGATGCGGAGGAGAATTTGATTGCCGGGGCAAGAAGTGGATTATTGATGGAAGTGACTAGTGGAGAAATTCTATTCGAGAAGGATATTGATGAAGAGGTTGCTGTTGCTTCGATGACGAAGATGATGAGTCAAGTTTTAATTTTAGAGGCTATAGAATCAGGGAAAATTAAATGGGAAGATAAGGTGCAAGTAAGTAGTAATGCTTCGGGGTTTGGAGGAAGTCAGATTTGGCTTACTCCGAATGAAGTTATGAGTGTTCGTGACTTAATGAAGGGAATTTCTATGGCGAGTGCTAACGATGCAACAGTAGCAATGGCAGAATATATTGCGGGAAGTGAAGCAAAATTTGTTACGATGATGAATGATAAAGCGAAAGAATTAGGTCTTAGTCATACGAATTTTGTGAATTGTACTGGATTAGATGAGGAGAATCATTATTCTAGTGCTAGGGATTTAGCCACAATTGGGAGGCACTTATTATTAGAACATCCGACGATTTTAGAGTTTTCTTCTGTTTATGAGGATTACTTAAGAGTAGATACGCCAAATAAATTTTGGTTAGTGAATACTAATAAGCTCATTCGTTTTTATGAAGGAGCGGATGGTTTAAAGACTGGACATACCGATGCAGCTAAGTATTGTATGGCAGTGACTTCTAAAAAGAACAATCTACGTCTTTTGGCGGTAGTTCTTGGAGAAGAAACAGCAGCGATTCGAAATACAGAAACAACTTCTCTTTTAGATTATGGATTTAACAATTATAAATCACAGGTTCTGAAAGATAAAACAGAAGTTGTTAAGGAATTAAAAATTGATAAAGCGAATACGGATAAAATTTTAATTGTTCCTAAAGAAGAAGTTTTTGTCCTTTTGAAAAAGACGGATGAAAATCAAAATTTTCAATATGATGTCAATATTAATGATGTAAAGTTACCTGTAAAGAGGGGAGACGTTGTAGGAAAATTATCTGTCAAGAACGCTAGTGGTAATGTCATCAAAGAAGTTCCTTTAACGGTTTCAGAAGATGCTTCGAAAGTCTCTTTTTTAAGCCTCTGGGGAGATTTTATTAAAAATATGATTACGGGAGTTCACTAAAAGTGATTCCTTTTTTTTGTCAAGTAACACTAAAAAAATATCATTGGAAGATATTTTCTTTCTTTTTTGACATTATTTTTCTGTTTTACTATTTATGCTATTTTTAGGTGATTTAGATGAAAGTGAAGATATTTGATGAAAATCATGAAAAAGATTTAGAACTTGCAATCAATGACTTTTTATGTGATAATGAAATTGATGTTGTCGAGATTAAATATCAAGTCGCGATTTGTGTTTCGGGAGAAGAGCAAATCTATTGTTTTTCGGCAATGATTATTTATTCTTAAAAAAATGTTAGAAGTCGTAGGTAGTGAATGAAAAAATTAAAAGTGAAAAAGAAATATTTGTTTTATCTTCTTATTTTGGGATTGGGAATCTTTTTTCCTCAACTTCTTTATTTGCTATTTAAAAATAAAGAAAGTGTTTTTTTTCCGATGGTGTTTTATTTGTTCTTTTTTCTTTTTGGTATTTTGCTATCTTTTTGTTATCTTATTTATCAAATGCGAAAGAATCCTTCTTTATTCAAAAGAAAACGTGGGCAAGAGGTCCGAACTTTATCTTTAATTTTAAAGTTTATTTATCTTTGTTTTCCTATTCTTTTTCCTATCGTTTATTTGATTGTGACAGGACTTTTGGATGTGATTTTCTTACCTTCGATTTTTGCAGGATGTGGATATTCTAGTTTAAATGCTTGGAGTCTTACGCAAATTATTTCGGTTTGGGGATTTCATTTAAATCTTTTGTTTGTGGTTCCTTTTTGTTTTTTGATTTTCAAAAAACATCATGATTTTTCTAGTTATTTTTCTCTTCCTCATCGATTAGAACGTACCTTTTTTCTGATTTTTCCCGTGACTATCTTTATTAGTTTACTATCAGAAGCTGTTTGGACAGTAATTTATGGAGACTTTTTTTATCATTCTTTTGTTTATTCTTTATTAGCTTTAGAAATTCCCTTATTTTCTTTTCTCTTCTTTTTTTCTTTACTTTTATGTAAAAGAAAGGATTATCGTATTTTACTTAAGTCTAGCATGTTTGCCTTTGTGATTAATTTTTTGTTAAAAAAACCACTAGCGCTTGCTTTTTATCATATATCGCTTCCTGCATTTTACGGTTGTATTCTTTCTCAAATTCTTTCTTATTTTGTTTTTTTCTTTCTTATCTTGTATTTTCTTCATCAAAAATATCATTTGGATTATGAAGATACTGTTCGTTTCATCTTTGATGTTTTGATTCGTACACTTATCATTGGAATTCTATTGCTCATTTTAGAACATTTCTTTATTTTTCCTACAAGTAGAATTTTATGCTTTTTTACGGTGCTGATTTTTATGATGCTTGCGGTATTTCTATTTTATTTGTTTTTCTCTAAATCTTTAAAATAAGAGTTTTGAATTTTGGTATAAAGTGTTTATTTTTGGAAGAATATATAAGCTTTTAATAATATTGTACTACCAATTTACTACCTTTAAATGAAGTTTCTTTTCAAAATTATTGAATTATTTAAAAATTGTTGATATAATACTAACTACTTAAGGAGGGTTTTGTATATGAAAATAATTACTGATAATGCTGTATATGTTCAAAAAAATGATATTGCCTATTTGAATCAAATTGGTCTAGCAATACCAGCATCTATAAAAGTATTTGGCAATGGTATAGTTATTATTGATGATAGCAATAGATATGAATTTGTTACATTTGAAGCACCAGAAGAAATTGAATTTTTTAAAGGCACTGATTGGATGATAAATTATAATGAAGTTAAAGATTTATCAGAAGAAGAAACTATTGCATTAGGTCAAAGCATTATAGAAGAAAGAAATAATATTGCACAGAGATTTAATTCTATGATACCAGAAGAAAGAAAAGAGAATATGAATATGGTATTACAATGCGGATTGCTTGACTTCAAAATGTGTTCATTAGAAGATTTTTTTTGGTTTAAACAAGGTCATATAAAAATGGAGTTGCCAGAAGGTGTGGACTTACCTGCTGGATTTAAACAAGAAAAAGGTATTAGAAAATTAATCAAAACTATATTTAATAAAAGGAAGAATTAATAAAAATTATTGGGATAATTACTTTATAGCCAGTAATTTTTTTGTTTGTTAATTTTAAATATTAAAAAAATACTATGACATTGCACAGTATAAGAGTGCCTATTGATAAAGGCGAGACTAGTGGCGTAGCCACTTAAGTCTTCGCCATAATAAGGTATAGTATTACCCTTATTATGTAGAATGAAGCATGTAGCATGTAGCATAAATTTTTTTGATTGAGTCTGTGTTAATTGTTCTACTATTTAAAAATATTAAAATGTTCTAGCTTTTATTTTTAATATTTATTTTTTATGATATAATTATATTGTAAATGAGGTATAGAATATGAAAAATCAAAAAAACTTATATAGTCAATTAAATAAAAATATGGGATTAGATAAAATCCAAGATTATATAAAAAATGTTATTGATATTAGAGGATTTGGGAATCAACCAGTAGAATAAGAAGTGCTGCTTTTGATTGAAAAAGTTGGAGAACTTGCTAAAGCAATTAGAAAAGAAAAAACAAATATGTGTATTGATAAAAGTAAAATTAAAAATTATGATACAGTTGAAAATGAAATTGCCGATGTATTTATAGTTTTAAGTTCTATATGCAACACATTAAATATAAATTTATTTAATGCTTTTTATGAAAAAGAACAAATTAATGTTGAAAGATTTTGGAATAATGATAATAAAAATAATTAAGCTTGCATTATAGAAAATTTAAATTGTATATTAAGTTAATAATTAATAAAAAGACGAAAATAAATCGTTTTTTTATCGTGTTATAAACATCATTAATATAACAAAGTTTATTTATAAAGTAGTAAATTGGTAGTAAATATTATTTGAAAATTTACCAATGTCCTTTTAAATAAAAGAGTTTTAAGAATAATAATTATTTAAAAAAAAATTATAAAATTTAAAAACTTTTTTTCCTCTTAGTATAGCTTTTTTTTCTCTCGGGAATACTAAAACTGAAAGGAGGAATTTATGAAAAAAGTATGGTTGTCCCTTTTTTGCTTATCGCTTTTATTTCCCCGTGTTCGTGTACTTGCCAGTCCTATTTTAACCAGTAGTTTAACCAGTGAGCAAAAGGAGACATTAAAATCTACGACGAGTGGTTCAGTGTTGCTACTTACTACGGATAATGTCAAAATGCTTAAGTCGGTCAGTCAAGACTTTATAATTTTAACATTTTCAGAAGATGGTGGTTTTTCTAGTGATACATATAATTCGGTGATTAGTTTGTTATCGATTATTTTAAGTCCAGAACACCTTAGTTATTTTCAAGGACAATATCCAGGGATAAAACAAGATGCAGAAATTTCTTTTACTGGTTTTCGTCTTCGAATGAATCCAACTAGAACAGCATCAGAGATTCAATATTTTGATGAAAAGACCAATATCTTCCGAGTAGAAATTTGTATTCATGAGTTAGACGATATTACGCCAACACCAACACCGCCGGTAGTACCGAGTCAAAGTCCGACACCAACTAATCCAGGTGCAACTGATGTAGAGAATCCACCAACAGGAGATATCTCTCCAAGTGTCTTGCTTATTGGTACAATCCTTGCTTCTTTAGGTGCATATATTTCGATTAAACAAATTCTTTTATCGAACTAATTGATTTAAAGCTATGATTCTTCGTAGCTTTTTCTAATTATATTGTTTCCCATTAATTTCTAACGATACCAATTTTTTACACAAATTTATTTTGATGGCTGAAAAGACAATAAAAAAACTTGCTAAAAATTAACAAGTACTTGAATTTTACATCATGTGATAGCTATCTGCTTGATAGCTGGTTGTATCTCTCAAAGGAACAGGAAATCCTTGCTCTAATCTTGCTACTTGATTTTGTAGACGTCTTGTTTCTCTTTCCAAACGTGTCACTCTATTTTCTAAATTTCTAATTTCTTGTTGTTGATTCCAGTTGTTTGGATTCCATGCTGGATTGATTATTGGTGGAAATCCTCCTGGCATTCCAAATGCTTCTGGTTGATTTTGATTCATTTTCTTCTCACCTTTCCTTTATTTATTTTATTATATGTGCTAAAATCTAGATAGGTGACAAAGATGAGACTTAGAAATTTAAAAAATAAAGAAGAAATTATGAAAAATAGTAAAGTGTTGATAGAAAACCCGGAAGATTTTTGTGGAAATTGGGCGAACGTTTTTGGAAATTCTTTTCCGATTCATGTAGAAATTGGTACAGGTAAAGGGAAATTTATTGAGTCGATGGCTAAATGTAATCCAGAAATTAACTTTATTGGAATTGAACGATATGATAGTGTTATTGCTAGAGCTTTAGAAAAAGTAGATACGATACCGAATTTAAGATTTATTCGTATGGATGCATTTTTGATTGATACGATTTTTAACCATGAAATTTCTCGCATTTATTTGAATTTTTCTGACCCTTGGCCTAAAGTAAGACATCATAAACGGCGTCTTACAAGTGAAGTGTTTTTGCAAAAGTATGATGGGATATTTGTAGGAGATGGTGAGATTTTACAAAAAACGGATAATCAAGATTTATTCCTTTTTTCTCTTTGTTCCCTATCGCAACACGGCTATCATTTTTCAGAAATTTCCTTAGATTTAACAAAAGAGGCAGTTAAAAATTTAGCGACGACGGAATACGAAATGCGTTTTGTAGAACAAGGATATCCAATTTACTTTTTGCATGCGCACAAAAGCAAAAGATAGATTTTTATCGTTGCTTTTCTTTTTTTATCGAAGTCGTTATCTAGTGGACAATTGATGATGTTATTTACGATGTTTTCTTTCATTTAGTACTTCCTATTTGTAAAAATTTTTGCTATAATGTTATAAGAGTAGGTGGATTATGAGAAAAATCATTTTATTACTCGTCTTTCTTCTGTTATTTAGTGGTTGCAGTATGCAAGTGAAAAAGGTAAATTATACCTCTTACATCGATACTGTTTATCAAGTGTTAGAAGAACGAATGAATTTACATAATGTATCACTAGAAGGATATTACTACTATTTGCCTGCAGGAAGTATGTTAGTTGAAAAAAAGGATACAAACTCGATTATTCGCTATCAAGATTTGACTTTTTATTTATATGTGGATATTGTTTCTTACTATCATCGAGCAAAATCTTCTTTTACCTTAGACCGTACTAGTTATTATGAATCTAAAATTCAGTTTGACGATAATGAGGGATATTTGAAAATTCGAAAAGTAGGAAAAGTTTATCTAGTTGAGTACATGTATCATTATGCAAAAATTGAATCTTTTGTGAGTGAAGAAAAATTGAATGAAGCAATTTATCAAATGAGTGTAATTTTATCTAATGTACGTTATAATGATAAAATTTTAGAAAGCTTAGTTGGTGACAACTCACTAAATTATCATGACGAATTTTTTGATATTTTAGCACCAAAGAACCCAGATAGTGCTGGAAATGTTTTGGATTACGACCAAACATATGAGGGTTATGAGGGAGAAGTGAAGGATGAAGATTCAATTGAAATTAAAGTAGAGGAGAGATAAAAATGGGATTTTTAGATAAATTGAAAAATACTTTTTTTGAAGAAGAGTATGTAGAAGTAGAAGAAAAACCAAAAAAAAATGTCGAACGTGTGGAAAAAGTGAGTGCTCCGAAGCCGGCTGTAAAGCCAAAGCCAAAACCTGAGGTAAAAAAGGAGGTTATCTCTGTTCCTACAAAACGTGAAGAAAGACGAGAATCCCCAGTTACTTCTCGGGTGCAAAGAATGGACAAGCCAATTTCTAGGACACAACCAATTCCGGTTGTTGCTAAAGAAGAGAAAAAAACAGAGAAATTTAACTATTTTGATGACGATGACTTTTTAGATTTAGATTCTGACTTTTATAAAGAGCCTGCTTCAACATCAACCTCACAAAAATCAATAAAAACAGAAAAGCCTGTGGTAAAAGAATCTACAGCATATAACAATCCAGGATATTCTAAAAATGGTGCTTTACCACCAGCACAGACAACACCTACGTATACGAAAGAAGAGAAAAAAGGGTTTAAACCAACACCAATTATTTCTCCTATCTATGGAATTTTAGATAAAAACTATACAAAAGAAGAATTAAACATGGATAGAAAAGAGATAAAGCCTTCTAGTAGTTATGTCTCTAAGCGAAATGTTGATTTAGATTCGGTTCGGGAGAAAGCCTATGGCTCTATGACTAATGATTTTGGTCTTATTGGACCCGAAGAAGATGCTGTAATCTCTAGTATCGTAGAATCAAAAGAAGAAGATATCGGAGATAACTTACTTTATGATATGACAGAAGCAATGTCTCCTGTTGTCGATAAAGTTACGCTTCAAGATGCAGAGGAATATTTTCAAGATTTAGGTCTAGAATATAATGTAGACTACAAAGATGCAAAACATGAAAAAGTTACTGGCAGAAAAGTTGCTCCACTTCCAAATCCAGAACTAGATGATGTAGATATTTCTGGTGATATCGATATGGAAATGGATATGAACAATGTGGAGATTGACCCATTTATGATTGAGGAAGAAAAAAAATTTGCTCTAGAAGATGATATTTATAGTAAAGAAGATAGTGGTACTTTAGAAGATAATTTATTTGATTTAATTGATTCAATGTATGAGGAAAAGGAGTGATTTTAAATGGATGGGTTGCTAGCGTTTTTACCAGTTGTACTTTATATTGTGGCGATTACATTATTAGTAGTATTAATTATTCTTGCAGTGAAGTTAATCGATACGATTGAGCTTGCGAATAAAGTACTATCTGATATTGAAAAAAAGTCGAATTCTTTGAATGGATTTTTTGGTGTTATCGACATGCTTACAGATACATTATCATTTGTTTCTGATAATGTTGTTACGGGTATAGTTTCAGGTATATCTAAAATCTTTTCGGGGAAGAATAAATATCGTAAAGGTAGAAAAAAGGAGGAAGATTACGATGAGTAAAGAAAATAAGAAAAAAGGTAGTGGACTTGGGAAGTTTGCTCTTGGAGCAGCAATTGGTGCAGGACTTGGAATTTTATTTGCTCCAGAGAAGGGAAGCGTAACGAGACGTCAGTTAAAAGAAAAACTAGATGAATTAATGCGTCGTGCAAAAGAGATTGATTTAGATGATGTTCGTATGCAATTAGAAGACAAGATTGAAGAAATTAGAGTGGAGCTAGAAGATTTAGACAAAGAAAAAGTCTTAAAAATTGCGAAGAAAAAAGGAAAAGAAATTCAAGAAAAAGCAGAAGAACTTGTTCATCTTGCGGTTGAAAAGGGAACGCCAATTTTAGAAAATGCCGCAAATGAAGTTCGTCTAAAAGCAGCTGATGTGGTTCGTGATGTTTTAGAAAAACTAGAAAAAGATGAAGAGCATACGAAAAATAAAAAAAGGGACTAGGCAAGCGCTAGTCTTTTTGTTATACTAATATTGTTATTTAGCAGAAAGAAAGACCAAAGTAGAAGGGATGACTTCTTTTAGAGAGTTCTTGGTTGGTGGAAAAGAATAGAATATCCTTTTGAATTACAGTTTTTTTAGTTAAATCGGATAGTATCCGTTATCAAAATAAGTAGAAGAGACTTCTAAAAGTAGGGTGGTACCACGAGTGATTTCGTCCCTATAATTTTGTGGTCTCTTTCGTTTTAGGAGGAAAAAAATATGACTTTAGTAGAAGATTTGCGATGGAGAGGAATCATTAAGGATATTTCTTCTCCAGACTTAGAAGAAAAATTAAATCAGGGAGGACTTACTTTTTATATTGGTACGGACCCAACTGCGGATAGTTTACATATTGGACATCTATCTAGCTTTTTGATTTCTAAAAGATTAAAGGAGGCAGGGCATCATCCTATTTTGTTAATTGGTGGTGCAACTGGTCGTATTGGAGACCCTAGACCTACTTCTGAGCGTGAGATGAAAACACATGAGGAAATTGATGAGAATATTGCGAAGTTAACTGCGCAAGTGGAAAAGTTATTTGGATTTGAAGTGGTCAATAACTATGACTGGTCAAAATCGATTAATTTTATTGATTTCTTAAGAGATTATGGAAAATTCTTTAATGTAAATTATATGTTAGATAAGGATATCATTAGAAGGCGTTTGGCAACAGGGATTACTTATACTGAGTTTTCTTATATGATTATGCAGTCTTTAGACTTTTTATGGTTATATGAAAATCGAGGATGTACCCTTCAAGTTGCGGGAAGTGACCAATGGGGAAATATTACTGCGGGAATTGATTTAATCAGAAAGAAAACAGGAAAAGAAGTTTATGGATTCACTATGCCTTTGATTACGACAAAAGATGGTACAAAATTTGGTAAGAGTGAAGGAAATGCTTTGTGGCTAGATAAAGAGAAAACGAGTGCTTATGAGATTTATCAATATCTTATCAATGTAGAAGATGAAATGGTTGTGGATTATTTAAAAGTGTATACCTTTTTATCGAAAGAAGAGATTGATGAGTTGGATAAGTCGAATCAGGAAAATCCACAACTTAGAGAGGCCCATAAGGCTCTTGCTCGCGAAGTGGTTATCTTCTTGCATGGAGAAGATGAGTATAACCGAGTTCTTCAGATGACGGAAGCTTTATTTAGTGGAAATATTCAAGATTTAACTTCTCGTGAATTAAAGGATTTATTTAAAGGTGTTCCTGAATTTACTATGCATGGGGATACTAATATTGTAGATTTACTGGTCAATGGAAATATTTGTGCAAGCAAAAGAGAAGCTAGAGAATTTGTTACTTCGGGAAGTATTACGGTTAGTGGAGAGAAAATTACCGATGTGGAAAGAATGGTAACGAAAAAGGATGCGATTGATGATACTTATATCGTGGTTCGAAGAGGAAAGAAGAAATATTATATGGGAGTTGTAGCGAATGAATAATATGTCAGATGAGAAATTTAAGAGAATCATTAAAATAACAGGAATCATTTGTGCCGCGATTATTTTGGTTGAAGCTTGTGTATTTTTCTATCTTCGTTATCAAAGAGAAGCTAGTATTGTTTATTATGATGCTTATCAAATGGCAATTGTCGATGGAGACTTTGTTGTTGCTGTTGGAAGTAGTGATTTTAAGAAAAGTACGGTAAATGATTATACAGAAGGTGTTGAAAAAGGTAAGTTGGTGAAGTATGACCGAGAGGGAAATGTTGTATTTGAGATAAAATATGACCATGGAATGGCATCTACTTTTACTTCTGTTTTGGCAACAAATGATGCGTACTATGTCACGGGAAGTGGTGTATTCGATGATTATCAACAGGAAAATAACATTCGTGATGCCTTTTTCATCAAATATGATAAAGAAGGAAATAAGTTATGGGAAAAATACTATGGTGTTTTATCGAATACTAGGTTTAATCAAGCAATTCTCGTCGAGGATGGAATCGTTGTCATCGGTCAAAGTATTTATGAAAATATGGAAGTAGGAAATCATACGACTGGTGGTGGTGTCATTGTCAAGTACGATTTTGAAGGAAATGAAGTTTGGCATAATAATCATGGTGGTAATAAATCAGGGAATTTTAATGGAATCGTTGAAGTAGGTGGAGATTTTTACGTGGTTGGAAAAGATGCTTCGGACTCTGGAAATTTGATTAAATTTAATCAAAATGGTGAATATGTGTGGCATAAGAATTATAGTTATACGGATTCTATGGGTCTTCAAGATATCGTTTATTTTAATCAGCAATTGTATGTGGTTGGTAGTAAGAAGATTTTAGAGGATGAGAAGAAAGAGGATAGAAAGACTGAAAATACGGACGGTGTTTTGTTAGTGTTTGATAAAAAAGGAAACTTGAAAGAGGAAAAAACTTTTGGTGGAAGTAAGAATGAACGATTTATGGGAATTGAGATAATCGATGATTCTCTTTATGTTACTGGCGTATCTAATTCTTTGGACTCTTCTTTAGAAATTCAATTGAATGACTCAGAAGATACGATTGTTAGTGGATTTATCTTAAAGTATAATCAAGATTTGGATGTTGTTTCTTCTAAAGTTTTAGGGGGAAAGAATAATGATGTGTTAACTAGACTAGTAAAATATGATAATACATTCTATATTTCTGGATATTCGAATAGTAAAGATGGTACGATTTCTAAGAAGGGAAATAATGGTAAGGATTATTTTGGTAAGGTCATTAGTGTTAGTCCGGAATTAGAAATTTCCGTATTCCAATAGAAAAATGTAGTTTTGTGCTACATTTCTTTTTGATTATTTTCTATTTTTTCTAATTGTTCTTGAATTTTTTGTATTGCTTTTTTTAATGTGTCAATATCACTTTTGGAAGGCGTTTCTTCTTTTTTTTCTGATTCGATTAGGGTGGATTGAGAAGAATAGGTCTGTGTTGTCAGTCCGATTAACTGGAGCCAGTTTCCAATACTAGCTTGGTCTTCTATGGTAAATTCTTGGGTTAAAAGAAGCCCGATGATGATGGCACTTCCTGTAAAAGTATAAGGTTCTACATTGGCTAAGACACTTTTCATTTTATCACGCTCAATTTATTTTATGCGTGTTCTTGCTTGGAAATTAAGAAATATGTGTGATATCTTTCCCACTTCTTTATCCATTTTTCCAAGAAAAAATCCACAAGGTCTGTGGATTTCTTTTTATCTGTTATAGAATTCAACGATTAATGCTTCATCGATATCGGCATTAAGTTCTGTTCTTTCTGGAAGTCTTACAAATTTTCCTTCCATTTTGTTTGCATCATAAGTTACATATTCAACTCTTTTATTGATTGCTTCTAATGATGAAAGTACAGCTTTATGTGTTTTTGATGTTTCTTTTAAAGCAATGGTTGACCCAACTTTTACACGGTAAGATGGAATATCTACCTTTTGTCCATTAACTGTAATATGTCCATGGTTTACAAGTTGGCGTGCAGCACGACGACTATTAGCAAAACCTAAGCGGTATACTAAATTATCTAATCTACTTTCTAGTAGTTTTAAGAAGTTATCACCATGTACACCTTGTAATTTACCAGCTTCTTCAAATGTTTTTCTGAATTGTCTTTCATTTAGACCATACATGAAGCGTACTTTTTGTTTTTCCTTTAATTGTACTCCATAGTTAGAAAGTTTTCCTTTTCTGTCTTGTCCATGTTGCCCTGGTCCATAAGGGTGACGTGCTAATTCTTTTCCAGTTTCACTAATTGAAAATCCTACACGTCTTGCTTGTTTGTAACTTGGCCCTGTGTATCTTGCCATATTTTTTTCCTCCTTCTTTTTCATATTTCTTGAAGGCTATTTCCAAAAGTCTTAGGGAGTTTTTATTCCTACGTTCGCTAAACAGCAAAAGTTACTGGTAGCTTTCAAAAAACACGTTAAAGTTTTTGAAATAGTCGCTGTTTCAAGTAATATGCGTTAATATTATTACATAAAGTTTTGTTTTCGTCAATAAAAATCGATATAAAATTAGGGCAATCGCAAGAAAAAAGTCAATAATGTTTTGAAATACTTCAAATATTC
>CAJUNG010000017.1 GCA_910587725.1 uncultured Bacilli bacterium | reverse complement strand
TCCTAAAATTTTCATCTTTTTATGTTACACGGGAACTTCTATTTTAATTCAAGCCGAAAATAAAGAAAAAAAAAGAGAACAAAT
This sequence comes from uncultured Bacilli bacterium, assembly GCA_910587725.1. Lineage (GTDB taxonomy): Bacteria > Bacillota_I > Bacilli_A > RF39 > UBA660 > MGBC162581. The sequence goes on along the minus strand of CAJUNG010000017.1, from coordinate 30,935 downwards.
CTCTCGAATCATCAAATAAAGTTAATTGAATTTTATAGCTCTATTTCTCTTTTTCCCTTTCAATTATAAATTCAAAAACGAAAAGTAAACAGACGTAATTTCATTAAAACAACAGTAGCAAGGATAAAAATTAATGTACAAACTGTAGCAATTTTCGCAAAAACATAACCTTTCGTTCCTACATAAGTAAGTTTGTAAGAACCACTCTCCACTTCTGATGCTAGAAAACCATTTTCACTAATACGAAGAGGAACTTCTCCTTCTTCATTTTCCAAACGATATCCTAAGTAATAAATTCGTGGAAGTTCAATCACCAAAGAAGAATCGGTAGAAACTGAAAAATCAATTTCTGGGAAATGATTTGAAGTCTGATTAATTACACCATCTCCCGAAATAATCAGAATTTCTTTAGAACGAGTATCTAAATAATCACGATTTCTTACTATTCTTTCTGGTAAATACTCCTCTTGGTTTCCCATCCCTAAATGATAATCAACAGAATCTAGATGAACTGTCTCATCACTCACATGATACGTATAATAAAAGCTACCAAAGAAAACAGAAGCAAAAAGAATCCCTAAGACAGGCAAAAAATATCTTTTCTTTTGAAAGTCTTCTAAGAAGAATCCCAAAATCAGACAAGCCCCAAACAAAACATAAAGACAAAGACGCCAAGGAAATTGTAATGTTTGTAATAAATCTGGAGTGAAATACCAAGGAAATATTGGGGAAGTCATCAAAATTGAAAAAATGGTAAAACTAACGGCAAAACACCGATTTTTCTCTTTTCCCATCTTCTCTTTAAAGAATCTAAAAAACATCAAAAGTACAATCACCGTCAAACTAAGATGTAAATGATACCGGATAAAATCATACGTATGGGGAAGAAAAAGTTGAAAATAAATCATCGGATTTATTGCACTAAAACGCAAATCGCCTTTAGCGGTAATATAATAAGGAATAAAAATGGCATAACTCTCACTAAGTTTATGTTCTAAAAGCGGAATCCAAAACGTAGAAGTCAAAAGAAGAACGATAACGGTGGAGAAAAAAAGATATAAAATGTGTTTTTTAGTAAAGATTTTCCGATAATAAATAGGAAAAAAGGTAACCAATAAAAGGATTGTTCCATAAATCGTCATGGCAAGATGCGAAAAAATCGACAAAGTATACCCTAAGATAAAAATAAGAAAAAATTTCGGATAGTTTTCCTCGACCAACGATAAAAGGCCTAAAATAATTAAAGGAAAGGAAACAAAGATAAACATCTCAGAAAATGCATCCCGAATAAAAATATCACTTAAATGATATGGTCCTGCCATATAAAAGCAAGACGCAAGAAAAGCAAAAAGTTTTCTCGTAAATAATTTACATCCTAAAAAATAAAAGGCAATTCCTGAGGCAAAAAAAGATAGAAACTGAACAAAACGCATCCCGACAAGAACATTTCCACAAGTCTTAGTTGCATATGCAGCAAAAAGATGTGGTAAAGGGGGATAAAAAAATCTTGTCCCATAACCAAAATCATCACTAATATTCGGAAGTGGAGCTTTATAAAAAGGGTCAGAAAAAGATATTTTTTCTGCTAAACTATCAATATTAGCAACATGAAAATTCGTATCATGTCCTTTATAATAAGGTTGTATTAAAGAAGGAAACATAATCCATAAACTAAATAAAAACAAACCGGTAATCAAAATAAAATTTTTCTTCATCCTCTACTCCTCTCCTTTAGCAAAGAAAAAAACGCCAAATATAGCGAATTTTCTTTTTAACAAGCACCATCACAAGTAATTGTTTTTAACATCTTATCCACTAATATCTCTTTCAATTGTTGTTTTTCATCATCAGTTAAAGGATGTTGATAAATATCGACTTGACTTTCTAAGGTTCCCTCATGAAAATCGACAATTTCACCATCTTTAACAAATAATAGTGTAGGAAAGTATAGGCGTTTATCCTCTAATTCTTTACGTTTACCGTCCATATCATACACTCGGTAATGAGAAGCAACCGAATCGATTTTTTCTAAAAGCTGAAAATACTCTTCACTTCCCTCTTTTTCAAGTTTAACTTCACCATTATCTTCTAAAACAAGCGTATTTCTATCTTCATGATTATCTAAGTAATAAATACGTCCAAGACCAACTTCCAAAGAAGCATCAAGCATCACAGGAACAAGCTGCCGCACCCAATCACAATCAGGAGTACCAAAGAATATAACCCCTGTTCCCTCATCGATAACTTTAAAAATTTCCTCATAAGAACTATAGACGATTGGATTATCTCGAGAAACAGAAATTTCTAAAAATTTGCAATTTAACTCAGGAGTACAATTGAATTTTTCATATTCCTTTTTAAAGCGTAAAGCATCATTTTCCCTTATAGAATCTTTCTGTACGACGAAATAAATCATTCCACAAATCACAACTAAAAGAAGTACACCGATGCCTAAGAATAAAAATTTTCCTTTTTTATCTTGAATACTTGCCTCTTCCACCGTTTTATTTTTTTTGGCAATTTCCACTACCTTTGCTCGCTTTTCTTTCATCTTTCTTTCTCCTATCTTTAATTTTTTTCATAAAAAGGGATTATTCTCAATTTGATTTTTCAAGGGGAAGCAAACTTAGTGCAACCTTCTCTGTTTCTTTTTTAATATCCAGTACATAACAATCTACAATATCTCCAACACTAACAACATCTGATGGATGTTTGATATATCCTTTAGCTAACTTCGAAATATGTGCAAGTCCATCATTATGAAGACCAATATCGATAAATACACCAAAATCGACAACATTACGCACGGTTCCTTGCAATTTTTCTCCAACCTTCAAATCTTCTATTTTTAGGATATCTCCTCGTAATAGTGGTTTATCTAACATATCCCGAGGGTCTCTTAAAGGCGTCTTTAAATCTTTTATAATATCTTCTAAAGTATAAGCGTCAAGTCCAATATCTAATTGGGAAATATCCACTTGTTCTAGTTTTTCTCTTAATTTAGAAGAACCAATATCTTCTTTAGAACAATCTATTGCTTTTAACAGTTTCAAAACGTTTGCGTAACTTTCTGGGTGGATTCCCGTTTTATCTAAAGGATTACTTCCATTAGGAATTCTTAAAAATCCAATCGATTGCTCATAAATTTTAGGAGTAATTCCTTTTAATTTCAATACTTCTTCTCTCGTTTGAAACTCACCACTTGTACTTCGAAAGGCTAAAATCGCATCAATCGCCCGCTTAGTTAATCCAGAAACATACTGAAGTAAGGAAGAAGATGCTGTATTAATATTGACTCCAACTTGATTTACTGTCTTCTCAACCACAAAGTCTAGGCTTTCATCTAATTTTTTCTGATTAACATCATGTTGATAAAGTCCAACACCAATACTTTTAGGGTCAATTTTCACAAGTTCTGACAAAGCATCTTGTAATCGTCTTCCAATCGATACTGCACTTCTTTTTTCTACCGTTAACTCCGGAAACTCCGAAATCGCTAAAGGACTAGCAGAATAAACAGAAGCCCCCGCTTCACTAACGATAATATATTCAACTTTTCGTTTTGCCTTAGGAAGTAAATCAGCAATAAACTTTTCACTTTCCCGAGAAGCAGTTCCATTTCCGATAGCAATCACATCAATCGCATATTTCTCAATTAGAGAAAGTACTTTTTCTTCACTTTCTTTGACTTTTAAATGTGGTTCTGTTGGATAAATGACATCAATCGCAAGTACTTGTCCAGTTTGAGAAAGAACAGCAAGTTTACACCCTGTACGAAAAGCTGGGTCAAATCCAAGTACTGTCTTATTTTTAATGGGTGGAGTAAGTAATAAATGTTCAACATTTGAAGAAAAGTTTTCAATTGCAACTTCTTCTGCTTTCTCTTTAAGTTCAGCACGAATCTCTCGTTCGATCGATGGCAAAATTAGTCGTTTCAAACTATCTTGAATCGCCTCTTTAATATAACAAGTTACAAAGGAAGAGGAATTCTTAATCAAACATTTTTCTAAAAATGCAGTAATCTCTTCTAAAGAATAATCTATTTTAACACTAATGACACCCTCTTTTTCTGCACGGTTTATCGCAAGTATTCGATGAGGTTTTATTTTAGAAACTTGTTCAGCATAATCGTAATACATTTCATAAGTCTTTTTCTCATCTTCAGCATTTTTCTTTAGCTTGGTAATAAATACCCCACTTCGATACATCATCCGACGAATCTCTTTACGAAATTTTGCATCATCACTAATCCATTCAGCAATAATATAACTCGCATTTTGCACCGCAAATTCTACTGTAGGAACATCATCTTTTAAGAATTTAGAGGCAAGTTCTTCTATTGTACCGGAAGTAGGAAATGCCATCATCATCTTCGCAAGAGGTTCTAATCCTAATTTGATTGCTTCTGTTGCTTTCGTCTTCTTTTTTTCTTTAAACGGACGATATAAATCTTCTACTTCAATTAATTTTTGACAATTTAAAATAGAGTTCTTTAACTCTTCCGTTAAAAGGCCTTTTTCATCGATAAGACGAATTACGTCTTCTTTTCTTTTTAGTAAATTTTCCTGATAATTGTAAACTTCACTAACTTTACGAATCATCTCTTCATCCATCGAACCCGTAAGCTCTTTTCTATATCTAGCAATAAAAGGAATCGTATTTCCTTCGCTTAAAAGGTTCAAAACAACTTCAACTTGTTTTTTACTAACGCCTAGTTCTCCGACCATTTCATGAATAATCATTTCGTTCATATTTTCCATCTCCTATTAAAATTGTACCACAAAATCTAGGAAAAGACAGAATAGTTGTCAAAAATTGACATAGAATAGCAAAAAAACAAGTAAATCACTCGTTCTTTCATTTAAAATTTAACATTTCTTTAGTAATACTTTCATATAAATCTTGCTCATGCCTTATCGTATCAATGAAAAGCACTTTATCTTCTTGATTACTTTTTAAGTCTCTTATATCAAAAGAGTTTATTTTATTTAGGGATACTTATCCTACTTTTTCTTTGACATTAAAATCAGGAATATTCCTTACGCATATAGAAATCATTAATCTCCAAGAAGTAGACGAACGATTCCTCCCTTTTCTATACGCGTATTTGCTTCTGGAGTTTGACTAATTACTGTTGAACCACTTCCTGTATATTCAACCGTAAACTCGGATAAATTGTTTTTGGCACTCTTTAAATCCATTCCTACAACATTTGGTACTTCCAGATAAGGAGAATCATTCCACTCCCAATCTTTTTCAATTTGTCCGGATTGTTTAGGAATATCTAAAGCATCAATAATATCTAAAATAATTCTCCTAGCGATTGGCGTTGTCGTATAACTAGATAAAAGTGCTGTATTTTTAGGATTATCTAAAGCAATATATAATACCGCTTTAGGGTCATTAGAAGGAACCACTGCCATAAAGCTCATAATATAATTGTTAACCAAATATCTACCATTTTCAACCTTTTGAGCAGTTCCTGTCTTTCCTCCAATTCGATATCCATCAATATAAGCACTACGTCCTCCTCCACGGGCAACGACACTTTCTAAATATCCTCGCATTTTTAAACTCGTCGCTTCACTAATTGTGTTCCTGATGAAAGTTGAAGAATTTTCTTGAATAATCGAATTCGTCTCTGGCTCTAAGATTCTTTTAACTACATAAGGCTTTAAAAGTTTTCCGCCATTAACAACCGCAGAAACGGCAGATACTTGTTGAATTGGTGTCACACTTACTCCTTGACCAAAAGCAGTAGTAACTAGTTCTAACTCTCCCACTCGATCAAGTGGAAAAATAATTCCTTTTCCTTCTCCATTTAAATCAATTCCTGTTTTAGAACCAAATCCAAACGTGTCTAGATAAGAAAACAATTTTTCTTTACCAAGCATCTGGCCAAGTTTTACAAATCCAGGATTACATGAGTTCTCCAAGACTTGTAAAAATGTTTGTTCTCCATGTCCTCCTGCTTTCCAACAACCAATTCGTGCCCTTCCGATATGAACACTTCCCGAATCATAAAAATGGTCATTTTCTGGGTCGATTAGACCTTCTTCTACACTAGAGGCAAAAGTGACAATCTTGAAAGTACATACCATTCCGATATGTACTTTTTAATGATATAAAATTGATAACTTTTTTTTCTAAACTTTTTATACTGATGTAAATATCCCAATATAAAGCTAAATTGTCTATATCCCCATTATATTTTTCAAATACTGCTTTTTACATATATCTTGATTTACTTTATCATAAAAAAACATTACTGTATCATCTATATTTGAAAAACTATTATCCATCTCTGTTATATTTTGAATACGATACAGAAGATTACGAATTCCTTCTTTTGTTTGTAGCAAGCTTTCAATATATTCAAGTGTTGCTGACTCTCTTTCTTTTTCAAGTGCAAGAAAGCTCATTTTTTCATATTCATTTTCCATATACTTGTTTATTTGAGTAATAAAATTTTTTTCGACTTCACCCGGATTTTCAAACATACTACTATCTCTATTTTTCTCTTCATTTTCATAAAGAGTCTTCATTTTTTTTATAACACCGTATACTTCTTTAGATAGAGTTTCATTTTCTGATACAGTTGCCTCCCTTTTCTTTAATATTATTATACCCTAAAAAAGATATTTTTCCAACGTTGCGAGATTAAAAACTTATTTTTAAACAACAAAAAAAATTTACTATAATGTTTCCACATAAACATCATAAGTAAATTTATTCGGTTTATTATCTGCTCTTTTTACTTCTACTGTATCACATTTTTGATTTTCCATATATAGTATTTCGTTTTCTAGAGATCCATTAATATGTTTTGCTCCTTTTGTATGTGATCTTTCTGTTCCAAAAAGATTTAAGTAGATATCAAGTTTTATGTTGTATCTATCGTCGTCAACCTTAGATACTATTATTTCATCAACAAATTTTCTAATGAATTCTTCTATAGAACCACCATTTATCTCTTCTTGAATTGATTTTGACATCTTATCAATGTTATCATTACTTTGTTTTAGTATCTCGACCTGTTTTAAAATATCTTCTTTTCTTTTATTAAGCTTTTCTATATCTTTTTCAAAAGCATCAAACTGGCTTTTTAAAGCATCTCTCGAGATTTCGCCATTAAATACCATATCAAAGGCTAAAGCTTTCTTTTCTTCTATTATTTTAATATCCTTTTCTATAATATCCAAGTCTCTATCATATTGATTAGTTTTATCGATATTGCTATATAAATCTAACATACTTTCTACGATTGCTGGCTTATTAGGTAAAATATTATTCATTATCTTTTGCAATATGTTATAGAGATCAATTTCAGCAATAATAGGCGATAAGCATGCCTCGACACGATACTGCAAATACATACCACAACTCCAAGTAGGTCTATTTTTTCTTCTATTTCCATGTGATCTTTGAAAATTAGTATTACAATCTTTACAATAAATCTTTGAACTAAAAGGATATTTTAACCCTCCAGACCAAAAGTTATTGTTTTTATAGCTTTCCGTTCTTGTTTTTAACACTTCGTTAGCTTTATCCCACAGTTCTTCTGAAACTATAGCAGGAATAATTTCTTCTTCAGTTTTGTAAATTGTCTGTTCTTCAATAGGAACATTTTTTCTTCTTTTTGTTCTATAGTCCATTATTTCGTGAACGTGGCTTCTGTAAAAGCCCTTGTATTTCGGGTTCATAATCATACGCTTAAGGCTGTCTTTATCATACATTCTTCCTTTTTTATTCAGATATCCAAGCGTAGACAGTTTCTTTGATAGCTTGTGAAACCCATATTCTCCTGACGCATAAAGTTCGAATAAAATTCTTATAAACTTTGCTTCTTCTTCTACAATTACTAACTTACATTTATCTTTTTTATATCCAGTAATATTACTTGATCCAAGGACATGACCTTTTTCCATGGCTCTTTTATGTCCGAATTTCACTCTTGAAGAAAGCTTTTTAGACTCTTCTTGTGCTACACTAAATAGAGTATTTAAAGTCATTTCTGAATTAGGATCAAACGTGTTTAGTGCCTGATTTTCAAAAAACAAACCCACTCCATAATCACGAAGTTCTCTAATAGTATGAATACTATCTTCTAAATCACGAGCAAATCTCGATACTTCTTTTGTAACAATTAAATCAAACTTATTTAATTTTGCATCTCGTATCATACGCTTGAAATCATCACGTTTATTTATTACAACACCAGTTATTCCCTCATCATAATATCCCTCGACAAACTTCCAATTTGTGTTTGCTTTTATATAATCTCTGTAGTAGTCAAGCTGATTTTCTAAAGAATTTAGTTGAACATCACTATCCGTTGATACACGACAGTAAAAAGTAACTCGAAGAGGAAGATTGCGAATATTTTCCCCTCGAATTATCGCTGCAACTATCTCATCATAGGACATATCTTCCTCCTTTTGCTACTTCCAGTTGTACTTATTAAGCTGTTTGTAATACCTTTAACATTCTTAGCAACTTCTCATTTGCTTTAGAAAAAGTACTCTCATCAATAATATTCTTCTTATAAAGGTTGTTATTGATTATTAGCTGCATCTGTACTTCTGTGATTTTGTTAATATTCATTTTTTGTTTATCCTCCTGATTAAATATATTTTCATTTTTTAATTTTTATAACTGCTAAAAAAGCAGAATTTTTTTTATTAATGTGGGAAAAAAGTTTCCTTTTTTCCCTTTTTCTTATTTTCTTTTATCAAAAATCGAACTGATCCACGGTGTTGTTTATTCCTGTTTCCTCATCATTAGCAGTGTCTGGATCATCGATAAACAGATCATTATTATTGCAGTCATATTCTTTTTTAGCTCTTAGTGATAGAGTAATATATTTAAAATAATCATATCCGCCATTAGTATGAATTATTTCTCCCTTACCCATATCAGTTAGCATTTTCTTCATTTCTTTTTTAGTTTGTGCATAACCACCATTATTGGCTTTACACCACTCTTTATAAGTTTGATAAATGATTTTCACTGTGCATTTATCTTTAATTGGCTCATTTTCAGGTCTATCAACAAGACATTCTTCATAAAAACTTAAGAACGAATCGTTTTCAACTCTGTATAATTGATTTCTTTGTTTACATATTTCTGGGATATCATATTGATATCCATTGTTAATAACTTCCATAAGCCCTCCAATCGCTAGCGAAACAATATATTCCTTTTCTTCGAGTAAATGTTCTAAAAGTTGCTTATCTCTTTTTTCTTCGGGAATAACATTATCACACTCTATAATAACCATTCTATCGTAAACATGATCGCCTTTATCTCCACCGAAGACAGGCATTCTATTACCAAGCATCCAAATGACACCATTATATCTAAAATCGATTAGCCCCTCATTCTTATAAGAGTCAGTGATATAGTCGCCACCTGTTATTTGCTTAAATTTTTCTAAACTGTTAATTTTCATACCGCTCATATCGTTAGATCCTGCTAGTCGCTTATTTAATAGTTCTATAGCATGAAAAGGCCTTTCTAAATCTTTTAAATCTACGCTCGTACAGTTTTCAACACCTATTAATCTTGTAAGCAATAGTTTTACTTGCGATTTTCCACTATTACCAGGTCCGATACAGAAAAACGCTTGCTTCATTCTATATCCACGAACATTGCTTAACGCTACTCCCATACCTTGCAATATTAATCTTTTAATTTCTACATTACCTTTGGTAAAGTCGTTAAGAAAATTATCAAAATATCTTTTTTCAGGTACAGGACAATTTTCAACATAATTGCATGGAATTTGCGTTGTAATTAGATATTTAGACGAGTGAGGTAGTAATTTACCAGTTCTAATATCTAAAATCCCATTTTTAAAATTAATGATATTTTCATTTGCGTTCATATCTTCCATTAACCTGTGATGATTTATTTCTGTCATAAGAAGATTTAATACTTCTTTTAATGCGGTCATTTTATGTAAAGATAACGGTTCAATAAATTGTTTTATTAAATACAATATCTCTTCATCATCAAGCATCTTATACCTGTTGTCGCAATAGAAATACTTGATTATACCGCTTTTAGACCTATTTTTAGCAAAAATATAAGGAATATTATCACTGATAAATTTTGCTAAAGCAGGACATGATAGTTTCCACTTAGGCTCGTCGCTATCGTCGTCAGCAGAGTTATATATCCAATCTATATCTTCTATTGACGGTACGGGATACCCTAGCTTTCTTATATTTTCTGTAATTTGGCTTTTGATTTTCTTTTCTTCATTACTAGCAGAACTATCCGTATGCTTCTTGCTTGGCTTTTCGTTTATTCCTAGTAATTCACTTTTAAAATATCTAATTGCATCTTTTAGTTCCATGTTTTTTGTTAGCATTAAATAATCTATAATTGATCCCCCAACTCTGCCATTTTGTCCGAAGCAAAAAAATGTATTCGTATTAGAATAGAATCTAAAACAATCATTATGACCGCAGATAGGACATTTTTTAAAATAGATTGTATTTCCCGATACATGATCTACCTCGTATTCTTTTGAAATGTATCCTAAAAAGTCAAATTCGTGTACCATTTGCATTAATTCGTCGTTTTTGTTATAATTATTAGGAGATGACGGCTTATAGATCCTTATAACATCATCTAAAGTAATCGTGGTGTTCGCATTAACTACGGTTACTTTTTTTGTTTGTCCGTCAGTTCCAAAAAATATTCTTGATAAATTTTTGCAAGCTTGATCTCCACCTATAAAATCTATTAATGCCTCTACTATAAACTTAACTTTATTTTTATCCGTAAGTGGAGCAGGAAGTAAAAACAACAATCTAAACTTCGGCAATTCACTAGTGCTACTAAAAGTATGATAGTACCCCATAGTATGAATATTCACTTTTTCTAATAAATTAACTGCTTCTTCTGGTGTTATGATTTTGTCATTATCATTATCAACATCTATACATATAAGTTGTTGTTGTCGCCAATCTTCATTTTTCATACCACCAATTGTAACAGCAGGACAAAAAGTATATCCCTTTTCTATATAACTACATAATTGTTCTATAGTTACTTCTTTTAGTGCTGATTGCTGTCCTAATCTATTTTGAATTTTGCCTATTTCAGCACCCGTTGGCTTTTCTTTATATGACATTTCATCAATCATTAACTTTAACATCATAAAAGCCCTCGCTATTTCTAACTTTAATAATAAGGCTCATGCTATCGTCTAGTTTACTAGTATCAATAGCACTTAATAATTTAAACATTAAATCTGCTTCTTTTCCAACATATATTGATCCTATTCGAACACAAAGATTATCTTCATCACTATAAAGTATTCTTAGCTGGTTATTGTATTCTTTTATTTCAGGATCGTACATTACTTCAAATTTTCTCATAAGTTCTCCTTTACTATATTTTTCTGTTTAACCATTTTATAAAAAGTTGGCTTACTCAAGTTTAGTTCTTTCATCGCTGATACAGCAGTAATTTCGTTGTTTTTCCAACGAGTTGTAACCTCTTCGAAGTTTGCAGGAGTAGGGACTTTTGGACGTCCAAAAGGGTTACCTGTTTTAGTTCCATACTTTTTAGCTGTTTCAATTCCACTTCGTTGCATTTCGTGTATATGATCTAGTTCTTCTTCTGCACCATACCCAAATATTTCTAAAATAAGGTCATTAACAAACGAGCCAATTTTATCTTTATAAAGGGTCGTATCTAACAAAGGCATTGTAACAACTTTTATGTCTATACCTATATCTTGAGTAAGCTCCTTCCACTCATCTCTAATCATTTTGCGGTTGCGTCCTAAACGACTGATTGCATGAATATACAAAAGGTCTCCTTTGCGCAAGCATTGTTTTAGTGCTTGGTATTGTGGACGTTCAAAGTTCTTTCCACTAGCCTTATCGATAAAAATATTTCTTTCGTCTATCCCTAACGACAGTGCTTCGTCTACTTGGTAGGTTTCGTTTTGCCGTGGTGTACTTGACCTACTGTAGTAAAATATTTTGTTTTCCATATTTTTATGGGTCTCCTTTCTTATATAAAAAGCATCCCCTAAAAGTCTCAAAAAGTCCACATCAAAATTGAGACGGCTCATAAATAATTTTTGTAGGTTTAGAGACGCAAAATTTATGTCAAACCCTGACGTCTCTAATTCCATACTTTTAGATACTATCCAAAAATCCCGTAATCGTACACAATATTGGTAAGTGAATCGACGACTACCTCTAGCATCGAAGTTAATTCACGATGTGAATATTCGCTAACGTCAATGCTGTCTTCTTCTAGCATGTCTCTACCTAGTGGTAACAGATCGTACTTGTTTAGAATAGATACAAGCATTTCTATCAAAAAACTCATTTCGTCTTGTGTTAAATCTTCCGTTTCGGTCTCGGCTATTTTTTGTATCATATATTCAGGATAAGTACATTCCTCGTCATCGTCTTTTTGGTTCTCGTATGAATGAATCAAAGTGGCTATGTTTCTTATCTTGCATTCGATACACATATCTTCTTCACCAACTATTTCAGCTATTATATCAATTAATTCTCTTTCACTAATCATTAATATTTCCTCCTAAAACGTGATTTTTCCCTAAAATCTCTATGACTTCAAAATTTACATATTCCTTATCTGGTTGTCCTACAACCTTTTCAATTCTAGCTGTCGGTTGAACTCTTACCCAAGTCCCTTGAAATTGGTCTAAGACATCTATTATTGTAGTAAAACTACGACAATGTTCTTGCTTCAATTCAACACCAAATGAATTAGTTAGTTCTTTTAATTTTTTAATAGAAGCATCAACACAGTACTGGTTGTCATTAAAGAAAAACGATATGCTTTCTTTTTTATAAGTACTTTCATCAAAAAACACCTTAAGTTCAAGATCGATAACATCCATATTTTTTTCTGCTATTTTTCTATGTTTTGAACTTTGTACTTCTGCTATATTCGATTTGTTATAATCATAAGACAATGCTGCCCTTTGAAATGCGATTTCCAAGTCCGTTGGCTCTTCTGGAATATCGTTAGTATTGATATTATCGTTTTCATAAATAACACCAAAAGGATCATATGCCTCACTGCTGTTGTCATTTACTATACTTTGAGGTACAATACTATTGATAGTTTCTTCTGATATGCTATCGTTTTGACTTAGGTTAGTGGCATCTAACTCTAGGTCTTTTTCATTTTCTAATTTTTCTTGCATTTTACAAGCCTCTCTTTCTTTTATCTCTTTAATGTCACCAACATTTTCTAAAAATAGTTGATAGTTTAATTCTTCTACATTATTATTCATATTCAAACCTCCTCTATATAAAAGAATTTTAATGATCCAATTATAAATATTGCGGTTCACATAAGCATAGGTAGTCCTACTAGAAAGAATTTTTAACCAAATAACTATGTTAGAAAGGAACGATTATTTATGATAACAACCATTATCTAGTAGAACTGCGTATGCCTATCTAAACTACAAATATTAATAATTAGATTTACTTGCCAACTGATTTTTACTACCAGTTGAGCTATCGATATTTTTTTAATTATCACTTCCTTTTCAAAGATCTGTGTCTGGTCGAAAGAAACATTTTAATGGGAGTAAATAGTTTCTTTCTCCCTGACAAAAAAATTTTACCATATCACGAATTGACAAAGGCTGTTTTAAGCATTACAATTACAATTACAAGAAATTTTTTTATAGAAAGAAGTCAGTAACATATGGTAAAAATTAAAAATGTTAAAAAATTTGAAAAATATAATATGAGAATAACAAAAAACGAAATTCTACTATTGTGTAATGAAAATAATTCCCTAGAAAAAATAAAAGAATATAACGACCATGAGCTTGTTAAAGATGCTTATAATATAGGGAAAAATATAAACAAGGAAATTAACCAATATTGTGTTAAGGAAGCAGAGAAAATAAACGACAGTGTTATGAAATTTGATACTCTAGATCGTGATAAAAAGAACACAAGAATAATAGAACTACTAAAAAATGCGTGTGCTAATGATTTTAAAAATGAAATCATAGTTAATACTGGTTTATTAGATGAAGAAAATAAAAATAATGTTTCAAATGATTTTTACGACGATACAGATATCGATAAATATGTTGCTTTTTATAACATATTTAAGAATTGCTATAAACTATTTAAAGAGCATAAAGTTAATACAAAAGAATTAAATACTCCTGAAGAAATACAAGAAATGATTAGGCTCGTAAAATATGGAATATCAGATACAGATTTAAAATTTGGAGAAGCTCAAACTAAATTATCCATAAATTATAAAACACTGCTAAAAATACTAAAGAATAATATAGATTATGTCGATTATTCTCCACTATTAAATAGTGCCAGCTATATTCCGCTAAACATAAAGAATTTACTTGGAGGAGTGATTGAAAACAGATCCACAAGTAAGTCATCAGAAAATATATTTACCCAAGTTAAAAATTTTTGTGAAGTGTACGGTGTTCCTTATTGGAAAACTGAGATATATAGTAGGAGAGAGGTTGAAATTCCTATAAATAATTTCATTCTAATATGCTTGGCTATTTATATTTACAAGGAACTATGGAACAAAGTATTGTGTTATGATGATGCTTCTTTCGAATGGGACGATTATATTTGTTCTTTTTATGTCCTTGGAATAGATTTTGAATACGACGAGAAAGTGGAATCTATAATTAAAAAGACAATTAGGAGCATAGAAGATATTGATTTCTACATTTCTAATAATTGTAACGAATTACTTAATCATAAATTAAACTCATACAGGAAAAAAGTACTAGATAAATCATCTAATACTCTTACAAATGAAACTATCTACGATAGCACCATTGTCGCAGCATGGAATATCTTTTATTTATATTATTTTGGAAGTGATAAAAAACTTAAACCTATCAAATATAAAATATGTGATGAATGTCACAAAGAAATAAGAGGAAAATCACATACATTAAGAGATGGAAGTAAAAAAAGAATCTGTGATTGTTGCAATAAAAAAAGAAGAAATCTTCTTAATAGCGATAGAGTCAATAAATACAGGTCTCGAGTGAGTTAGTCGCCTTTTTTCACAATAGTAACTTTTTCGGCAAGTAAAACATTGTCACTTTGTATTCGTCCTTTAATACCAACAACATCGTCAATATTTAAAAATGCATCTATACTATCTGGCATCTTAAAAGGTCTAACTTCTAACAGGTCGTCTTCATATTCTCCAGAACAATTTTTATAAGGTCTTTTAACAGCTATAACTAGAGTAGTGCTATCCTTATCAATTTTTATATTATTTATTCTACCTACAATTACAAAACTATTTATCATAATTTCTCCTTGTCAGTTAACTTATCATTTTCACTTTTTATCTGTTCTTCAAATTCATTAATAGGATATATTTCTTCTTCAATTGGTCTAGCAAGTATTCGTTTTAAAATAATTAACTCATTCATTGGTCTTAGCCTATAACAGATTATTTTTTTCATAGCATTACGAGTTCTATTATAGTTTCTATAATAATAGCGGAACATAGTATCGATGTCGTCAATTCTTAAAATCTTACCCTTATAATGCTTGTAGTCTTTTAGTTCCTTGTTAGTATACCTTGTATCATAACGCCAAAGAAATATATTTAATTTTAAAAACACTATATAAAAATCTAAATGATCCTCTAGCAATTTGATTAAAAGATCCTTGTCTATAATGTTTTCGTTCTTATAAATTTCATCGTACTTGATATAATTGATATCATTGATTAAACTATTTTTCAGTTCTGTTACTAAACTTCTCATTTAATTCACGCCCCTAGAAATACTTTCTTATAAAAATTTGGATATTGCAACTACTAAAATAGAATTTCATATAAAAAGATAATCGTTATTGATTACCTTTATTCAAACACATATTTAAACTGTTCTTTCTTCTACTTGCCTGTTCTCGTTGCTTTCCATTTTTTTAGTAGACCAGCTGCTCCATTTTCCCCATTCGTATGTTGTATATTTCTCTCTATACCGATATTCAGTAACTGATATTATATCTCCTTTTTCTTCTCTTGGATCAGAATCAAACCAACAGTTTTCTTTTTTATAAGGACCATTGAATTTTTTATAATCATAGTAACCACCATAATAATAATTACAGCTTCCGCTTCCGTCTTTCTTTTTATATGCGTAATCACTTTCAATAGTTTCATAATATTCGCCAACACAATCAGTAGAATAAGGTGTAGCATTACCCTGTGGTGCAAGTTGTGTTGGAGTAGGACATACATAATGATAATATACGTAGATTGTTTTAGTCTGTTGCTTGTCAACATTTCTTGTTTCTACTTCAATACTATCGTTTTTTTCAATTTTCTGTTCTTGCCAATTGCTCCAGCTTCCATAACTAACAACCTGTTTTTTATCCCTATATCTGTACTCATATTTTGTACTATTATTTGCGTTATTGTTTGTACCGCCTGTATTATTATTTCCATTATTACTATTATTACTAGCATTACCTGTGTCATTTGTAACACTATTATTTGATTTTTCTTCGCTGTTCTTATTAACATTTTTACCCTCTTCAAATGTCAAAAATGTAGGATCTCCAGAATAAATGAAATTACCATTAGTTACCTCTAGTTTTTCGTAATTATCATCAAATTCTATTTCTATTGGTTTAGATGCTAACCTAAGATTTCCCATATTCATTGATTTACCACCTGAAGTTGCTGTTCGAATAATGATTGTATTATCATATATTCTTAGTTTTCTGTCTAGTATTTTTTCATAGCTACAAGAATTGTTAACATATTTCGTTGTATAACGCATTACACCTGATGGATTAATGCTATCATTAAAACTACTAAAATATGTTTCACATATACCATTTTCTGAAAATCTTATAGAAGCAGACCTACCGTTTTTGTCAGTATATAGGGTATGATAACCATATTGATACTTTTCTTTTTCCTTTGGCTTACTTTCGCTATTATTTATTTCTTCATCTTGTTTCTTTTGCCCGACATACTTATTATCTAAAGAATACTTAACAGTTTGCCCCAATTTTTCGAGATTACCTTCACTAATATCACTACCACACTTAAAATCAGAATGAGCGTCCTTATATTCAGGAAAGCAAGTATGATAATGCACTAAATTATTCTTATCTTGAAATCTAAAATACATTTCCAGTTTCATAGTAATTTTATAGGTTGAACTATACTGTTCTTCTTCAATTATTATTGTATCATTTTCAATTCTATAATTACAATAATTAGTTTCAATACTACGATTACATGTTCCATTTTTATTAAACTCTATCCACAAATCACCTGAAGAAGAAACATATTTTTTATTATAAACTATTTTTTCTTTTCCAACATTACTCACACTATACAATACTCCAGTAATTGCACCACCAACTACAACTATGCCAACTATAATTGATACAAGTACATGAGATTTAACCCAAGTTACTATTCGCGTTAACCAACTCATTTAAAATCACTCCTAACTATCAAATTGTGAAGTTAATAGATTTAATTTACTTTTTGGGTATTGTATTATATTTTCAGGGTTTCCATATGACATAGCACAAGAAACATAACCTGTTGGCATACCAGATTTTTCACTCTCACAATCAGGTATATCTCCGTAATATTCTAAACTATCGTTAACCATATAATAAAGTTTACCATTTATATATAAACCATATGGGTTATCTCCAAAATCTACTCCCCAATTCCAACTTTCGTACTTAATTCCAAACTTATCTAAAACTCTTGATAAATCCCTAGGATTTAAACCATTACCGTTATTTTCGTTTGACATAGTTAAAAACTTCTCTGCGAAATAACATTTAAGTTCTTTATCCACCATTTTACAAGTATAAAAATTATCATAATCTTTGTCTTTCTTTAATTCTTCCCATAGACTAGTGTAGTAATCATCATTACTTACATTTTTAATATCTTCATTGTTCTTTACTTCTTTTAATAACTCTTGTTCTTTAATACTATCTATATGTTCGATAATAATATGGTCCTTAACTTCAATATTTACATTATTAGAAGTTTTAATCTTAACTCCATTTGAAACATCAAAACCTTTTTCTTTTGACTTATTATAAATAGTATCAATACTATCATTAATATTTTTTCCTTTAACATTTAATTCATTATAAATAGTCATACAGTCATCATTTAAACAACTTATATCTTCTACTTTATTATCTTTAACAGTTAATACAAGTGATGGGTTAATCTCGATAAATACATAATCAATTCGTTCCTTAGCGAGTTCATTCAAATTATTATTAAATTTTTCTGAATTAGATTTACTAATTTTAGTACTAATGAACCTATAACCAAAGAACACAATAATAGGAACTACAATTATTAATAAAATAATCAATAGAATTTTCTTTAATTTTCCTTTCTTCCTTTTCTCCTTTTTTAAATCATTTTTTTCTTTCATAAAATGCACCTCTTTTTCATTAATATTATACACTAAAAAAACGTTTTTGTACAGTGCCATTCACCCCAATACTTTACTTTGTAAAAATGGGAAAATATTTACAGAGAGGTGGGGCTTATGACACGATTAAAATCTAGCATGCACTACTACGATATATGTAGAAAAAACATACGCAAATATAGACTTGAGAAAAATTTAACACAGCAACAATTAGCAGATCTAAGCGAACTTTCAATGCATTTTATTTCAGAAATTGAGAGTACTGTTAAAGATAAAACATTTTCAATAGAAACAGTAGGTAAGATAGCAGATGCATTACAAATTCCAATCTACCTATTATTTAAAGAAAATTAAAAGATATAGATTTTCACATTTCTATATCTTTTCTTTTATAGGAAATATAAGATAAAATGGAGTATATAAAACATCTCTAATTTCATTTGAAAGTGTATTTCCGATAACTACTTTGCCATTAGCACCATACAAACTTAGTTGAATATATGTCATATAACAACATAGTTCAGAAACATCTTGTGCCTCAACGTACACCTTTTTACTATAATCGATATTGTTTAAACGCATCTCTTTTAAATATGAATATAACAATCTGCCAGATCCACAAGCAGGATCGCTTACACTAGTATAGCCTTTATTTTTTATTTGCTCTTTCACATCTTTATCAAGAGTAATTTTAGCCATTAAATCACATAAATGAGGTGGAGTAAAGAACTGTCCTTTAAACTTATTAGATAAATTTAATTCCTCATATACTTTGCCTAAAACATCATTAAATTGTACGTTATCTAAACTATTAATTAAGCTAGCAAACATTTTAATAAATATTTGTTGTTCTTCTTCGGTGTACTGATTAATAATTTTTAAATATTGTTGTTCTTTTTCTCCGCTGTAATTTAACCGATTATTAATAGTGATTGCTACCATTGTTACGAAATCAGTAAATATTTTATAGGTATCATATTTATGACCTAAACTAATCATACTTTTTAAAATATATTTCTCATCAAGTTCTAATTTTTCCATAACTTATAACCATTTCCAAAATTTCATTTCTAAAGGCTTATCGTTAGTAATTTCAAGATTATATTTTATTTTTAGTATTTCTTCTACACGATCCCTTATTTCTTCAAAATCAAAACCTACATTAAAAGCATCTCCAATACTTTCAACATACTGTATTAGAGTTTCATTTGCAACTAACAAACCTCTATAAAAATAGCTTGCTAACTGTCTTGCATATACTTCAAGTACAACATAGGTTTTCATATACATATCGTAGTTCTCATAGTATTCATCGAATTTCTTATCCAAGTAACTTTCTTGTTCTGCTTCTTGATCCATAATAAAAAACCTCTCTTTCCAGTATACTATCCCATAAAAAAAGAAAAAATAGCACATCGCTATTCTAATTTTTATCAATATTTTTCTAGTGGCGTAGTATTTCACTATAACCATTATTTTTTAAGTTGTTTTATCTTCTTCTCACATATTGATTTTATTCTATTAGTTTCTATCTCCAAATTTTTGTCATGATTACTAAAATACTCAGAAAAATCAGCAGAAAGATATATAATAAATGCTCTTGCACTTGTTGTATCAGTATCATATATTCCAAATGAATTTGCTATAATAACTCTATCAATTGATGTTAACTCAATTGATAAATATATAGCCATTTGTCTAGCATTTGTAACGTTTTTCTTTCTTTCATCTCTTGTAATACGCCTATTAAGATATTCAATAGGTATATGATAATAAGTTGCTACCTCATTTTTAATTATATCTAAAATTTTTTTATCGTAATTCAAGTTTGCTCCTTTTCTTATACTTTTGAAATAGGACATTTAGATCTTTCGCTATTTCTTCATATAAAGTATTTGATTGATTAATTAACTCTAAAACACTTAAAGCGTGCTTACAAGCACTACCATTCAAGGAAACATTATTTTTCTTAGGTTCTCTTGTTTCTTTTCTTAAACCATAATCATTTTTAAATGCCTTATAAGCAAAACCCCAATATAGATGCGATTCACAATTACAGTCAATATAGACATCTCCAGTTAGTATATTGATTACATCTCCTTCTGTAATTTCTTCGTTCTCATCAACCTTATCAAGTAGATTAAAGAAACCCTCATAAAATATTCTTTGCTTATGAACTATACCACTTCTAGTTTGACTATCACTTTCAAATAACAAAGTTCCGTCCGAGTCAACACCTTTATAAACACTATAAATCGTGTTAGATAGTTCAATTCTTTTAGGGTCCGTACTCTTACTATCATCAACTAAATCTTTTATATTAGCCTCATTTAACTTGTTTTCACTATTAACAAAATGTTTTAACTTTTGACATCTATTTCTTCTTTCTTCACTTAATTGATTTAAATTATCACTATACAAATTAAGAACATCTTCAAATAACTTTACCATTTTAAATTCCTTTTTCATTAAATAGAGTTCCCATAAACAATAGAATATTGTAACCACTATCTAATTCATATATTAATGAGTTCCAACTAACATTAACCTGTACTAAATCTTTAGCTGGATACTTTATCTTTATTATACTAATCTTATCTTTGTCTGCATCAGTATTGAAATTATCAAAAAACTCATTATAACAACTTTCATAATCATCATCTTGAAAATACAGATAACCAAATACTATATCGTTTATATTAAATATTTTTAATGATTTATCAGGTAAAAGAAGTAAATTAATTTCTAAATTTTTATTTTTATTAAATAACGAAATTTTAGATATTGTGATTTCTTCATTAGGATCTCCGACAGTATAACTATCTAATTTATCTAACTTTTCAAATAATTTGTTGCTATTCATTATAGTTCCTTTGCTTCTATCATTTATTTTCATAACATTTCCTTTTACCTTTACCGTTAGGAGTACCATATCTTAATAAATTAGTTCTTCTTATCCTCATTTTAATAATAGGACTTTTCTGTGGATGTGATACACGATACTTCATAATACTAGTTTGCTTTGTCTTTCTTCTCACTTCTAGTTTTTGAAAGTTGGTATTAATATTATACTTCTCACGAAATTCCTTATTACCTAGAATTGAATTACACCCATACTTCTTTTGATTAGTTTCGTTTATCTTATCTCTTACTTGTTTTAATTGTAGAGCATATTCAACACCGTATTTCTTTAACATACTAATTCTTCTATTATAAAAACATTTAATTCTAGAATGAATAGTGCTATTCTTACTTAATCTTTTATCTTCCGTAATAGACAGTATATAATCTCTTTCTTGTTCTAACTTTCTAATTTTATCTTCCATTTGACTCCCTAGTAATACATCTTTCATATTAATATATAAAAATCTTTTAATTATCACTTACACATTTGAAAAACGTTCTTACACATTTTCAAAATGTTTAAGAATAATAACAATTTAAAATACTTCGTTAAACACATCAAATTAACGAATTTAACACTTTTCTACATCAGTTACACTTAAATGATAATTAGAGCGTATTAAAACTAAAAATAAACGCTAAATATTCAATGATATTATTTAATCACTTAAAAAGAGCATAACTTTAAATTGTTACACTCCCAAATCGTATATATTAATATAGGACAAACAATTAGAAATTAAGCTCGTCTGTTGTAAAATTTTTCATTTCTTTTTCTTGTTGTTGTTTGATGTAGTTAATTGCTTTCAAATCTCTTGCGTTAGGTTTTAAAGTAGTGCCTATGCTAAGGTTGTACTCCTCGGTTTTAATTGTGTTACTCCAACCATTTTCATTATCTGTAATCTGGAGTGTACTACTGGAAGTTGGAATTCGATACCCAACTTCTTTTCTTAATTCATGATATTTTTTTCTTTCTTTTCTAGGCGTATCAAGTTTTTCTGACTTACGAAGTATTTTAAAATTTGGTGGATAATACTTTGTTCTAGCACCTTTTACTATAAGAAGTGGCTTATCCAATTTTTCTCCAGTTTGATAATTGATCCAAACCTTTTTAATATCTTTTTCATCATAGGGAATACCTGCTTTTATTACTTCTTCTAGTGGCATATCTCTTAAATGACCTATAAAATACGCAGCAAGATTTTTGATTTTATCGTAGAGCTTGTATTGACTATTAGTGATACCATGACCCCATAGATCCTGTATATCTCTATTATCAATAAATGGTGCTTTTTTCGGAAAAATAAATATAGTGTGAATATGCCACGCCCAAGCATCTTTTCTTTTTATCTGTGGTGCTAGCAACATAATGAATTGTATATCTTGACCGTAATGATATCTAAACTTTCTAACAAATATTTTTAGATCCTTTTGAAGTATTTTTGTATCCTGCATGGCTTCTTTATAAGTTAATGTTACAAACATACATCTCTTCATATTTTCATTACTACAATTAGTATTTATAACTTTTCCTATATCTCTTCTAGTTCTTCTTAAGGAGATATCTCCTTGACTACGATTTTCTATTTGCTTCTTACAATCTTTTATTTCTCCAGTTGCCTTATCTTTAAACTTATTATCTTTTAATTTTAATATTCGACATTCTGTATTAATATTTTTTATATTTTTTGCTTCAACTATATTTCCCATATACGTTACGTTTACCATATCGAATGGATCGATATAACAATATTTCTTATACTTAAATTCAAGACTCATAGTTAAAGCCTTTATCATCTGCTTTAACTAAATTTTTTATTATAAATTTCATACTACTTTCCTTTTACCCCTAATTCCTTTTTATTATTTTGGGGTTCTGATATATATTCATAAATTAAAGTAATAGATACATATCACGGTGGGAATGATAACACATACTTATTCAAAAAATAACTCCTTTTTTGCTACACAACTTATTAAATTGATAAATAATAATACGAGTAGTTTTATGAAATTCTAAAAAGCGGGAAAAAGGGAGAAAGGGAAATTTTTTCTTACCATTAAAATAAAAAAATCTTCTTGTGAGAGAAGAAATTTTTATTTAAAAAAGTCTTATAAATACAGGTCATTGTATGGTATGAACGTTCTTAAACGTGGAACCTGGTTCGTATGATGCCCAAATAGGAAGATTCCGACTCAATGTTTCTAAAGAATAGTTTTGATAATGGTTAGCATCATACGTTGGTCTAGAACTCATTCCTAGAATTTCTCCCGTATTAGGGTCCATCACAACGGCAAGTGCCATATCAGGATTAAACATAGAAACCGCATTATCTAATTCTCGTTCAATCGATGCTTGAATCTTATAATCAATAGTTAACTGTAAATTCATCCCACTTTGTGGTTCAATATAAATATCGGATAAGTTAAGTTGATTTCCTTTAGCATCCGAAAAGTATTTGATTGCCCCTGCTTCTCCGGTCAAGTATTCATCATATTCTAATTCTAATCCCGAAAGTCCTTGATTATCGATACCAACGTAACCTAAAACATGAGATAGCATTTCACCATAAGGATAGTAACGTTTTGCTTCTTTTACTAAATAAACCCCTGGTAGTTTTAAGGCACTAATCTTATCCGCAATCTCATAAGACAATCTTCTACCTTCCGGATGTACCCGTTCAATGGAAGTCTTCTTCTTCACATGCTTATCCATTTCTTCTTTACTAACCCCTAAAATAGAAGCAAGTTCAAGAGAAGTTTTATCCGCATCTTCCACCTGATTGGGAATAATGACTAAAGAAGTCGTCGTTAAATTATCTGCAAGTACCACGCCATTTCTATCCAAAATAAGACCACGATTCGCCTCTAATGGTAAATCTCTACTCCACAAATCACTTGCTAAAGATTGCAACTTTTTATAATCAAATACCTGAATATAAAATACCTTGAAAATAATTAAAAAAAAGAAAAATACCAAAATAACAAATACAAACTTTATCTTTTCATCTTTTTTCTTGGAAAACATGTAGACCACCTACCTATATCAATTGTATGAAAAAAAGAAAAAAAAAGAACAGAAGCAAAATCCTATTCTTTCCCATCTAATGAAAAAAATAATTTGAGAAAAGCCCTATGATAGATTTGATTAAGGTTAACTTCTCTTTCCTATTATCATAGATTTATCTATCTTTATCAATCAAAAATAATCACCTACAGTTTATCTTAACTAATCATTCCTTGTTGATGCATCAAATAAGAATCTCTCTTATAAATTGAAAATAATAAAATCCCCGCAACAACATTCGCTTTGTAAAAACAAAAAAGCATAAAAACAAGATAACAAATTCTAATCATATCCGGTAAAAGTTCTTTTTCCCTAGCATAGTATAAAATCGCTAGACAAATCGTAATTAACCCGTGAGTAGCCTCGATTCCATCAGTAAAAATAGTAGACATAATACTAGAAGAAATAGCAACCAAAAATAAAGGAAATACTGATTTAGGATATACATTATCCATCTTACTTTTAAGAAAAAGTGTAGGAAGCTGAAGGAAAAGTAGCCCTATTACAATAGAAACCACATAATAAGAAAGTTCCATATCGGCTTCATTCCCACCTAAGGAAAAAGAAATCCAAAGAATTTTACTAGCTACAAAAAGAAGAAAAATTCCGATGGGAATAGAACATAAATAATAAAGGACAGGATAAGTCTTTCTTTTCATACAATATAAATTTCGAATCGGATTAAAAAGCATTATGACAAACACAATAATTATAGGGAAATAATAACTAGAAGGCGTATGAATTACATGGTAGATATACCAGAAAATAAGAGCAAGAGAAAAAATAACTGTACATAATCCGTAAATCGGTTTCTGATAATATTCTAATTTTTTACACATAAAGATTCTCCTTTTACAAAAAAACAACTTGTTATTTCACAAATTGTTTATATCTTTTGTAGATTTCATGATAATAGTTAACCTTTCCTGGAGTAAAGGGACCACTTTTACTTCTTGCCAGTTCGATTAATTTAGATAATTCTGATTTCAAAATAAGGTCTAATTCATCAGAATAATTCATCTCTACCTTATGATAGTTATATTCACCGCGGTCTAATACCTTAAATGCTCCATCGGGAAAAACTCTAAGGTCCAAATCATAATCAATATACTTAATCGTTCTTCCATCAATGACATAAGGAGAGGCAATATTACAATAATAATAAATCCCATTACTTTTTAACTGCCCAATCACATTATACCATTGGTTCTTAAAGAAATACATAATGGCAGGTTCTTTTGTCCTCCAACTTCTACCATCAGCTTCAATTACTTTTGTTTTTTCATTTCCAAATACTAAGTAGTCTTCATTAATTTCTAAAAGGACCGCTTCATCCCAATAACGATGAATATTAGAATCATGTTTGTAGCAATGAATATCATATCTTGCTCCAATCACTAATTTTTTCATAATATTCCTCTTTCCTCAGGATTATTATAAACGATTTTTCTTGATATTACAAATAAAATGATAAAAATCGTTGTCAATGACTTGTAAACTCAATCTAATTTTTTTCTAGATACACTAATTCCATCTCCAATATGATAAAAGGTAGTAGAAAAATTAGGATGGTCTTCTAAGTAGGAAATATACATTTTTAATTTTCGAATTAAACTACGTAAATTTTTACTCTCAATATTTTCTTCATTTTCTTGAACAAGTCCATGAAAGTCCATATTATCTGTAATAATTGCACCATTAGGATTCAAATTTTTAGAAAACTTTTCGAAAAAACGAATATTCTGTCCTTTAGCAGCATCTAAAAAAACAAGGTCATATTTTTCTTCTACGAAAATATCTAAAGCATCTTGAAAAATCAAAGTAACTCGATTTTCTAAACCGAATCGTTTAATATTTTTCACCGCCTCCAAATAACGTTCATGGTCACGTTCAACAGAAGTGATGGTAAGATTCGGACTAGAAAGTGCCATCATAATCGCAGAATAACCAACAGCAGTACCAATTTCTAAAACGGAAGAAACTTGATTTGTATCAAGAAACGAAGTTAAAAAATCCATCCCCGCATCTTGCATAATCGGAATCCCCCGCGCTAGCGCATCCCTTTTTAATTCACTAATCTCTTCATAAACATTCATAACTTCTCCTAAAAACCTTGATTAACCTCTTTTAATTCTGCCTTTTTCACAAGGAAATCCTGATAATTTTCATAGAAAAATGTCTCTTGGGTTTGAATGTTGGAAATAAAATACAAATTATTATCTGACTCTGGATGAAATGCTGCATCAATACTTGTTTTAGAAATCGTAGAAATCGGTCCAATCGGAAGACGTCCATTCATACTACCATCATTAAGACGGGTATTATAAGGACTTTTGTATTGGAATTCCTCATCATCTAACTTCTGCTTTTTATTATCGATTTTTTTTGCATATCTAGTCGTAACATCACTACCTAAGTTCATTCCTTTATTTTTTCGATTCAAAAAAACGGAAGCCATTTTCGTACGATCTGATTTTCTAGGAGATTCTTTTTCTACCATTGATGCTAAAACAAGTCTTTCATGAATAGAAAGCGTTGTATAATCAAAATCTTTATACTCTTCTAATTGTTTTGCCATCTCGGCAATCATACGATTAAAAATTGTTTCTACACTAACATCTTTACTATCAAACTGATAAGTATTAGGATACAAATAACCTTCTAGTTTATAGAAAATTTCCTCATCTAAAATATCTTCTGTAATAAACCAGTATTTTTCAATAAGGGTTGCAAGATATTCTTTATCATTTGCTTTTTCAATCACGGATTCATATTGGTTATTCGTTTTACTAGCAATCACACGAGCAATTTCTCTCATATTAATTCCTTCTAAAATCGTAATTGAAATAGCATCAGGATTATATGTACTACCATGGTTTAATGCATCTACAATCTCTTCTACACTCATATTTTCTCGAAGAAGATAAGTCCCAAATTTCAAATCCTTCACATGATTCAACTTTAAATAAGCAAGAAACACATATTCATTTCGAATCATGTTTCTTTCTTTTAAAGTTTTTGCTACCCCACGAGAACCAATTCCCTTTTCAATAACAATTTCTTTTTCCGCTGTACTACTGCTAACCCCTTGCAGATTATAAAAGTAAAAACCAAGTAGCAATAAGAAAAGCAAAAAAAAGAAGGCAATTAAGGACAAGAGAATCATCCATCCTTTTTTTAATTTACATCTTTTTTCCATTACTGCGCCTCTCTTTTATGATTCACTTGTATCAGAAGAATTCGTTTCTAAATTCCCATTTTTAGCTTCTTCTTGTAAAGTTTCAAGAATAGTTTCAATAACTTTCCATTCTTTCTCTGTTTCAATTGGTTCTAATTTGGTATTCGGATCATCAGGATGGAAGATAGACGCATAAACTTGTGTATTTCCTTCCTTATCTTTTGTATCATCTGTATAAACGATATAACTTTTTTTTGTCTCATCACTATCAAATGTAAATAGAATATGACAAAGTGTTTTTGTACCATCGTCATTAATTACTTCAAATGTATTTTTTTCTTCCATGCTTATTTTCCTCTTCTTTCTAAAAAACTTTGTAGTATTATCGTGGCCGCCATACTATCGATGACTTTTTTTCTTTTTTTTCTAGAGGTATCATTACGAATCAGTAAATCCGTTGCTTCTTTCGTAGAAAGTCGCTCGTCAATCAAATGGACTTTCACCCCTAAATCATTTTCTAACATTTTCTGAAACGCTAAACTTCTTTCTGCTCTTTCCCCAATCGTATTATTCATATTTTTAGGAAATCCTAACACGATTTCTTCTGCTTGATTTTCCTGCATCAACTTCCCTACTTCTTTTACTAAAAAGGAAAGATTATCTTCATGACGAATAATCGAATGAGCAGAAGCAAATATACCTAAAGAATCGCTAAAAGCAACACCTAAGGTTTTTGTTCCTAAGTCTAAACCAATATATTTCATTAAACGTCTTTTAAATATTTACGAAGAATAACTTCTAAGATTTTAGAACGGTCCACACTCGTAATCTTTCTTCGTGCTTCTAAATGAGACGAAATATACCCAGGATCTCCACTAAGAATATATCCAACTAATTGCTTAATCGGATTATAGCCTCGATCTTCTAAAGCATAATACACGTCTTCTAAAATTTTCTCAACATTTTTATCATCAAAGTCTTCGATGTTATAAATTTGAGTTTCATCATTCATCGTATCACCACCATAATATTACTTATAGGATAATTCTATCATTTTCAAAAAGAAAAGTCCACAGTTTTGAAGAAGAAAATCAAAAAGAAAAATATACCTGAGCTATAAAAGTAAATTCCACCCCTAATTTTAGCAATTGGAATTTACCTCGACAAATCTTTTATTCACACAAAAGACTATAATACTAAAGCTCATGATACTTATTTCAAAAGAATTAATTGAATATGAAAAATAAGTAAATCATTTAATGATAGATTAAAATCTAAAAAAGACTTAAAAGCAATAAATATTGTAAACAAATTGACTTAAATCTAGGAAAAAACTAGCAAAAGAAAAGAAGCCTAACACAATTCGCTAAGCTTCTTCAATATTTTTATTATTGATAATTTTCAAAATATAAATCTTCTTTTGCAGTAGGAACAAATTCTTTTTCTCAGAACTCAATCCCTATAGATTTTAGATATTCGTATTCTTTTTATTTTCACAGTATATATGACATATTTCTTCATGTGCTACAGAATATAAGCCAAAAATAACCATCTTTGAAAAATGCCAAATCTTCAGGATATTTGGGATTCAACCAGTTATATAAATTACGGTTCGTGAATAAATATTCTTTTACCTCATCACTCGTTTCATAGAATAAAACCTCAAATAGTTGTTAGAATTTTTCTAAATCAACAGAAGTTTCTGTCTCTCATTATTCATGCACAATTTCAAAAAATCCCCAATTACTTCCATTTCTGCTTTTTAAAAATGAAGTTTTTCGGTTGTTTTTAATATTTTTTATATTTCTATCTAGTTCCTCTACTTCTTTTTTAGTAAATCCATCTTTTCGTGAAACAAACATTACCGCATCTGTTTTTTGAAAGCATAATTGATTAATCTAACATACAAGTCATTTTCAATCTTATAATCAACTATCATCTATTCCTCCTGATTACTCTATATAAAATCAAACATATAAATATCCCTAGCATAAATTTCAATCAAAGGATGCAAAAAATCTATTTGATATATCTTTCGGTTCATTGATTAGTTTTATATCAGTAAAAGAGTGATTTAGAACATTTTGATGGATTGTTTCTAATACTATTTTTTCTTTTGCATAGACCTCCACAAACTCGTTATCAGTAATCATTAAAATTAGCTGACAATCACTATTTGTAAATTGAGAATAATTTTCAATTTCAACTATTTTCCCATTTTCTAAATACAATTGAACGGTAGCAAATACAGGATAGTAATTATTCTCAGAAATAATTTTTTTGAAGTCTTGATTGCTATATTCATCATTATCAAATAGGCTCTCTCCTGATGAAATATACACCTCATCATCAAAAATACACCATTTATATTTAATCGAATCAACATTTCTTAAAATCTTCTCCAAAACTGTATTATACTCATTTTCTATTCTAAATTTTATTCCTATCATATAAACTTTACAGAAACTATATATAATCAATCCGTATAGAAAATATACTTTAATTATACTTTTCATACTCCTTTCTTAAAAACTCATTATTGATTAGAATAACTAACTAATGATTACAATTTAACCATGATAATAGTCATTTGGTATGTTCAGCTTTACTCCATTAATTTCCACAGTATAATTCGCGATATGATAAAAGCAAAATTTATTGAATAAATATTGAAATATTAACAAACAACATTAAAGAAATACAAACTATGAATTGTCTTTAATACTTAAGATTTTTCCTCAAAACATCACACTCGTATGCCGCTACTCTATTGTAAGTAGAATCTAAAATTCCTAGAATATCCCCTTATAAATTCTTCTCATCATAGTAAACACCCTCATTATAATTTAATCCAATAATTTGTGTCAAGCCATAAAAATAGTAAATAATTCCTTGTTAAATGAAAAGTTAAGTTAAACACTAAGCATCGTGTTGGTCAACTTAACTCTTCAATCATTATGCAGTATAATATGTATCAATACTATCCACATCAAAGTAAAACTTTCTATTCACTAACGACTTAAAAAGGTTACAAAATTCAATGATATTTTATTTCCATAAATGTATTGTTTACTCTAAATCGTGAATCCCTTTTTTATGTCTTCTTATCTAATTACCCATCTAATCAATTCAGAATGGAGAGTAAATTAAACAAAAACACAAAAAAAATCCTTGGCAAGGTCCTATTTTAGCGAAAATCACTATCGTCGGCGCTGAAGAGCTTAACTTCTGTGTTCGGGATGGGAACAGGTGTACCCTCTTCGCAATACTCACCAAGGAAAAAATATAAATGAAATAGTTCTTTCAAAACATAGATAATG
>CAJUNG010000016.1 GCA_910587725.1 uncultured Bacilli bacterium | reverse complement strand
AAACTTACTTTTCTCCTTATTTAATCACTATTCCTAGTTTCTTGCGATTGCCCTAGAATAAATAAAAATCATACGGTCTTTTTCGCTCATATCTTTTTTACAAACGACAATGACATCCTCTAAATATTCCTTAACAAGAGCACAAATTTCCTCTTTTTGTAAGTATCCAATTTCAAAAGCCAACAAAAACTTAGTGTTTAAATGCTTACTACATGTAGATAGAATTTTCCGGTAATCATCAAGTCCATCCTTTCCTCCATATAAAGCAATGGATGGTTCATTATCTTTAACAATATCCTCGATATCTTCATCCTCTCTCAGATAAGGGGGATTACTTACGATAACATCAAACTGACCATCAACATCACGAAATATATCACTTTGGATAAAGTTGACCGCCAAACCTAAATTTTTGGCATTTTCCTTAGCAACAGAAAGAGCATCTTCACTAATATCTAGTAAAGTCACTGAAGAATCAGGAAACTTTTTCTTAAGCGCAAGGCCAATCGCACCACTTCCACATCCTAAATCAATAATTCTCAACGCTTTCTTTTCAAATAATTTTCGAATATAATCTTCCGTATTGATGACCAATTCCTCTGTTTCAAAGCGAGGAATCAATACTCTTTTATCCACTTTTAAGGAAAGACCACAAAAGTTAACGGTCCCAAGAACATATTGAATCGGACTTTTATTTTCGATTAACGCTAGTTTTTCTAAATATAAATCTTTTGTCTCTTCGGGAACTTCTTCTTTTAAATGAAGAGGAAGAGCTAACATATTAATATTTAACAAATCTGCAAGTAACATTTTAGCAAATGTGGAATGTACTCGCTTTTTTCCTAAAACAATCAAATCTTCTACCAACATCAAATTCCCTCCCTCGACTTAATTCCTATTATACTGACCAAAAATAGAAAATGCAAGACATTGAAAAAATTTCCGCTTTATGCTAAAATGAAGAAAAAGAATAAAGAAGTATTAAAATACTTAAGAGGTAGTAGTTATGAGTAGTAGGAAAGAAAACACATTTGCCAAAGGAATCTGTTATGACAAATTATTCATCATTTTTCTCCTTGGATGCATGGTGGGAACTTACTACGAACAAATTTTAGAACTAATCAAAGCGTTTACCAAAACAGGGGCTATCGTTTGGGAATCAAGACGTGGTGTCATCTATGGACCATTTAATCCTTTATATGGATTTGGATTTGCCCTAATTACCTATGTTTTTTGTGAAAAGAAAAATAACCGTAGCATCGGACAAACTTTCCTACTCGCTTGCTTACTTGGAGGAAGTTTAGAATATATCGTCAGTTATCTACAAGAAATATTTGTAGGAACCACCTCTTGGAATTATACAAGAAAATTTCTAAATATTCATGGAAGAACCACAGTTCCCTTTATGATTTTCTGGGGATTCGCAACAACAATTTACATTTATAAAATCTATCCCTATATTTCAAAAAGAATTGAACAATTTCCGAAAAAATTAGGAAAATTCTTTGTGGTTTTCTTTACCATTTTTCTATCTCTTGATATGTTGGTTTCTTTTACCGCACTTTACAGACAAGACTTAAGAAGGAAAGGAATACCAGCAAAAACAATCATTGGGGAACTCTATGATAAGCATTATACAGATGAATTTCTAGAAAAGTATTATCCGAACATGAAACAAACGAAGAGGGATAAATAATGTTTTCCGCTTACATCATTTTTATTGTATTTTTTATTGGATGTCGTATAATTGTTAGCCAAAATGAAAATCCCCCAACGAAAAAGGGAAAAGAGAATCCAAAGTTTTGTATCTTAATTCCTGCTAGAGATGAATCCCTAGTGATTGAAGATTTATTAAAAAGTATAGTCGAGCAAACTGAGAGAATTCCTATGGAAGATGTCTATGTAATTATTGAAAGTGAAAAAGACAAAAGTTTAGAAATTGCCAAACAATATCATGCTAGTGTCTTTATTCGAAAACATTTAGAACGCCAAAGAAAAGGATATGCTCTAGATGAATGTATCCAAGAAATGAAAAAAGAATATGATGCGTACTTTATTTTTGATGCAGACAACATTCTAGATAAAAATTATCTAAAAGAGATGAAAAAGACCTACCAAGAAGGATATGACCTTGCTAGCGGATACAGGAATTTAAAAAATAAAGAAAAATCTATCGAGATTGCTTCACATTTAACTTTCTCAATTCTAAATGGAATCGTCAATGAAGCCAAATGTAAGGATACAAGAAATATCACACTTTCTGGCACAGGATTTTTTATTCGCGGAGAATGGATAAAAAAATGGCAAGGATTTCCATTTCACGAATTAACCGAAGATTATGAATTAACCCTTTATTCTATTCTTCATGACATGACAAGCACCTACAACAAAAAGGCAATATTTTTTGATGAAGCACCCACAACTTTAACCACATCCATCCGCCAAAGAAAACGTTGGATTAAAGGATATTTCACAACAAGAAAGAAATATATTCAAGAAATTCGTAAAACCATTACAAAAAATGGAACAAATAACGGTTCTAGATACACAGAAATTATTGGAATCACACCAATTATCTTCATCTTGATTATGTTCCTAATTCCAGTAATCAGAGACATTTTATTATTAATTTGCCAATCAACTTTTTTAGAAGCAATATCTATCCTGTCCATCAGAATACTTTTTATCTATGGTGCTAGCAGTTTTCTTACGCTTCTCTTACTAATGAAAGAAGATAAATACCTCCACATTACCTTAGAAAAAAAGATAAAGGCAAGTATCTATCATCCCTTCTTTCTTCTAACTTATGTTCATGCATTTTTATTATCTCTCCTAGAAAAAGATGTACAATGGGAAAAAATTGAACATCAAGAAAAACAAAAATCATAAAAAAAGAAAGGCTACTCTTCCTCTCCTCTTAATTTTCTTTTCTGGTCCTCAGTAATTAACGCCTCAATTACCTCATCGATTGCCCCATTCATAATACGGTCCAAATTATTCGTCGTATAAGAAATTCGATGGTCGGTTACCCGATTTTGTGGATAATTATATGTACGAATTTTTTCTGCTCGGTCCCCTGTTCCAATTTTACTACGGCGTGCTTCTCCAAGTTCAGCATCATGTTTTGCACACTCCGCTTCATAAAGACGAGCTCGAAGTACCTTCATCGCTTGTTCTTTATTTTGAATTTGACTTCGTTCATTTTGACAAGTCACTACTGTATTTGTTGGTAAATGGGTAATTCTAACTGCTGAATCTGTCGTATTAACACCTTGACCACCACAACCACTACTACGATAAATATCAATACGTAAATCGGAAGGATTAATTTCAATATTCACATCCTCCGCTTCTGGCATAACTAGTACTGTTGCCGTAGAAGTTTGAATCCGCCCTTGCGACTCGGTCGCAGGAACTCTTTGTACTCGATGAGAACCACTCTCATACTTTAACTTAGAATATACATTGTCGCCTTTAACCATAAATTCGATTTGACTAAATCCTCCAGCAACACCTTCCACACTATTGATAATATCTAATTTAAACCCTTGTTTTTCTGCATATCTTGAGTACATACGAAATAAATCACCCGCAAAAATATTTGCTTCATCTCCTCCAGCAGCACCACGAATTTCCACAATAACATTCTTACCATCATTAGGATCTTTAGGAATTAGTAATATTTCCAAACGCTCTTCTAAAGACTGCTTTTCATTTTCCAAAGATACTAACTCCTCTTTTGCCATTTCTGCAAGTTCAGCATCTTTCAACATATCTTTCGCAGTCGTAATATCCTCTAATACTTGTAAATACTGATGATAAGACGTAACTGTCTCCTCCAAATCACTCGCCTCTTTACTAAGACGTGTCATATTCTCAATATTTTGAATATTTTCAGGCTTTACTAATTCACTTTGTAACTCTTGATATTTTGCATCTACTGCTTGTAGTCTTTCTAACATGAAATCGACCTCCTTTTAGGAAAAAAACTAAAATTATTGCTCTAATTCTAGTTCATCTTCATCTAACACAACTAAATCTTTTAAATCATCTTCTGTATCATCAAAAGTATCATCGTCATCGTCAGAAACACGAGAATCATAATTTGTATCTTCTTCTTCGCTTTCTTCTAAAACAATCTCTTCGATGTCATCTTCTTCCTCATCTTCCAAATTTACTTTGACAACTTTTGAAGAATTATGACGACTTCTCAAATCCCAAGTACCGTCTTCTAATAAAAGGAAACGTTTATCCGTCGTCAAAGAAGTAAAGTAATCTCCCACTTTTTGGTCAAAAGTAGATGCT
Source organism: uncultured Bacilli bacterium (assembly GCA_910587725.1). Classification (GTDB taxonomy): domain Bacteria; phylum Bacillota_I; class Bacilli_A; order RF39; family UBA660; genus MGBC162581. The sequence goes on along the minus strand of CAJUNG010000016.1, from coordinate 27,260 downwards.
GGTAACGCTAAAAGTTCAATAATTGTTTTAAATAAGTCTGCTGTATTTTGACAAGCCTTTTCTTCTAACAAAAGGTTGGTAATATCTTTATAAGAAAGTAATTCTAAATCTTGTTTACTCATATCTTTAATACTCATAATATCCTCCATATCTAAAAGCATTATATGTCACATTCTTAGTTTTGACATCCATTAACTAAGAATACCTATAAACTTATATCATGTTTTGATAACTTTTTCAAGTACTTTTTACATCTTTTCTGGCACATCAATTGCCAAAATATCTAACAAGGTTTGATTAATTTGAAAAACCACCTCAGTTAAAGTAAGCCACGTTTTTTGCTTGCTTGCATTTTCCTCGATAAGAATCCGATTCTCTGCGTAAAATTTATTGTATGCACTAGTTAGACGAAAAAGATATTCACAGATTTCATTCAAACTTTTGTCTAAGTAAGCTTTCTTCAAAGTATTAGCAAGTTGGAAAATCTCTAAAAGAACGGCTCGTTCTGATGAAGTATTTTCACTAAATGCTAAAGCTGCAAAATCAGAAATTCCTGCCTCTTTAGCTTTGTTTAATAATGATTTCATTCGAATTGTAGAATATAAAATATAAGGTCCGGTCTTTCCTTCTAAGTCAGAAAATTTACTAACGTCAAAAATGTAATCTGTCGTACGAACGGGAAGTAAGTCAGCATATTTTATCGTAGCAATGGTTAATGCCTCGGCAATATTCTCTCGCTCTTCTCCCAAAATATCTTCACGGATTCGAGATTCTACTTCCACTTTCACTAAATCAAGTAAATCTTCTAATTGCATAACACCGCCATCTCTTGTTTTAAAAGGACGACCATCTTTTCCGTTAATTGTACCAAATCCAAAATGACGAAGTTTTACGTTTTCAGGCACAAGACCAGTTTTATAGGATGCACGAAATACTTGTTCAAAATATAAAGATTGTCTTTCATCGGTAACGTACCAAACTTCATCAGGAGTAAACCTTACCATACGAGAATATAAAGAACCTAAATCACGAGTTGCATAAATCGTTGCCCCATCACTTTTAACAACAATCAGTGGGGATAACTCTTTTTTATCATCAGTTCGACTAACATCAATAACCAATGCACCTTCTGATTCATAAAGATAATCATTAAAAATAGATAATACTTGTTCTTTATATTGACAAGCATCCATTTCTCCTTCCCACAAGTCAAAGTGAGAAGAAAGACGGTCATAAGTTTTTTTGATTCCTTCACTAGAAATAGCCACAATTTTTTTCCACAAATCGGTAAGTACTGGGTCACCTTTATCAATAGATGCCGTAATATCACGAACTTCTTCAAGTCTTGCCTCACTTTCTTTTGCAGCAATACTTGCTTTAGGGTAAAGTCTTCCTAAATCTTCATTCGTCAGTGGAACACTCGGATATTCTCCTTGATATGCATCATCAAACCAAGGAAGATTTGGTTGTTCTCGCTTTAATTCGGAAATCACCATTCCTGCTTGTCTTCCCATATCACCAAGATGAACATCGCTAATCACCTCTTGCCCTAAAAAAATAGCAAGACGACGTAAAGCTTCACCAATATTCGCACTCCGCATATGTCCAACATGAAGCGCTTTTGCCGCATTTGCTCCACCAAAATCAAGAATGACTTTCTTTTTAGGTTCCAAATCAACATTAGAAAATAAGTCTTTTTGCATCTCTTTTAATAATGTTAAAAAGAAAGATTCGGTAAAAGAAAGATTAATAAATCCTGGACCTGCAACATTTAAATTGGTAAAATTAGGACTTTCCCTCAGTATTTCCACAACTTCATCAGCGATTTCTCTAGGATTTTTTCCATATTTCTTAGAAAGTGCCATACAGTCGTTAATTTGATAATCTCCTAAATCACTTCGTGCACTTTTAACAAAAATAATCGTCTCTACCTCGTATCCTGCCTTATGAAAAGCTTCTAACACCTGATTTTCAATCGTTTTAAAAATACTCAAAATGCATCCCTCCAACAAACTTCATAACACACCTTTCGGTTCTCTTCTAAAAGTGTGTATTCGACCAAATAATAATTTTCTTTCTTCACTAGACGATGAGTACAAATCGCAAGGGAAATCGTCTTTTGATAATCTTTCAGGAAAACATCATTTAAAGTCTCACCATTTTTTAAGAATTTATACTGTAAGATAAAGTCAGTATTTTCACGAGTAAGTTTATCCTCTTTCAAGTCTAGAATAACTTTTACTCCATTCTCTATATATTTTAAAATTCGTTGATTTTCTAAAATGCCAGAAGTTGAAAAATGTAACGTCTCCTCTTCAGTTTTAATTTTTAATTCTAGCTTAACTTTCATAACTCCCTCACAAATCTACTAGGATTATATCATAGATTAGAAAAAATGTGCAAAAATTTTAACTAAAGAAGATTTTTTACTTCAAGAATTTTGTCATAATTCGTTCATCTGCATAACGATTCCACTCTAATGCCGAAAAATAAATAGAAAATAACCAATCATAATACTCCTTCATCATACAATCGAGTGCACATTCAGAAACACATTGTGGTAAGTCTTCTAACAACAAAGAAACTTTATCCTTAATCAGTTGACTAAATTCCTGTTTTCTATCTTGAGGTAATTTCATCACTTCAGGAACCAAATTTTCTTTCATAATCGCAAGCGCAACTGAATTTTTATCTTTCATTTCTTCCGTTTTCACATCAACAATTTTTTGTTGATAATAGGAATAGGAATTCTTAACTTCTTGTATCTTTTCTGAAATCATAAGCTTAATCGTAACCACATTTAACAAATGATGTTGAATAAAGTCGGATAGTAAATTTCTGATTTGTTCTAATAATTCCTCTTTTTCTATATCCGGTTTAATTTTTACAATAGAGGAATGAATATAATCGTCGATGAGTATTTTACTGTTCATTATCATGTCTTTAAATTTCTGTAATTCTTGTTCATCGTCAATTAAAGTTACCGTCTCTTTACAAAGGTTTAAAGAAGAGGAAAAGGAAGAAGAATTTGGAAAAAAGCAATATGCCTTACGCATCTCAGAGAAATAAATAAAATCATCACTAGAAACAAAATCAACTAAGTCAAGTAAGGAATGCTTTAATGACCCTAAATAATCAGAACAATTTTCTAGATAAGTTGAATTTCCTAGACACTTTTCCATACGACTAGTATAGTTGAAAATCGTAGAATCTAACCATTTTAAAATCTGTGCACGAATATTCGGAACATAATAAGAACCATTTCGATTCGCAATGGCAAGAATATGATGAATCATATCAAGTGGTGTAGAAGGATTAGAAACTTCATCAAAAGAATCACGTTTTAATTCCTCTTTGCACACCATTAAATCACGAATGATTTGAATATCTGGATAATTAAATAAAATTTCATCATGAAACATCCTAAGTTCTGAGACAACATCAAGTGAAGGTGCTAAAGTTAATTGGATAGAAGAAGATAAATTTGGCATTTTTTTCATCGATTCGTGATACCTATTCATAATAAGATTGTATTGTTCCTTTAAATCACTTTGATATTTTACAGGAAAAAGAGAAATTAGATGAATTAATTCATCGGTAATTTCATCATATTCACTTTGCTTTTTACTAGGAGGTACTTCCGATTTCCCATTAGATTCTAAAGTCTCCTCGTTTTGCACATTCATCTTCTTCACAAATTCAATAGAAAGATGAGTTGGCGTAATCATACGATATTTAAGTTTATCTCTTATGTCTCCCTCAAAATCATAAATCGTAACAGACTTTCCACAAAATTGAGTAACGATATTTTTATAGATAGAATAGTCAACAGAGGAAGGAATAAATATCATTTTAAACTTTAAATCGGAAAAATGACAATTAATATCAAAAATCGTAGAAGGAAGAACCAAGGAATCAGCTAATAACTCTTCGGAAACACTAATTTTTTTAATTCCCTCTTCAACAACCAAACGTCCACACTTAAGAAAATCAACAGAGATAGAAGGACCTAAATCTTTAGCAAGAACTATATCGATTTCCTGATTATAAGTAATAAAGTCTACATGAGAAGAATAGTTTCCCCATTGCCCATAATCAAAAGCTTTATCTTTATGAAGAATCAGTTTTAACTTATTTTCTGAATCAAAAGTAAAACAACCAAATCCCCAACATATACAGTGTAGTCTTTTTAAATCATCAAAATGACGAAAACAATACCTTCCTTCAGAAGCCGGTAAACTAATCTCCTCTACTGAAAGCGGACAAATCTTCTCGATAGCTAATTCTTTATTTTTAAAAAAAGTTGTATTCCCACCACTATCTTTAGCAAGAAGGGATTTAAGAGAAGTTCCATAAAAGGCATCAGAACAAACATACTCTAAAGTATAAGGAGCAGCAAAATGAGTAAGATTTGTACCAGCAAAAGCATAAGAATCTATATGCTTTAACTTAGAAGAATATGGCCATTCCTCCAAAGGGACATTCTCAAAAGCCCCGAGCAAAACCTTCTCCACTTTATTTGTGGTAATATTTCCTTGTTCATCAACAAAAACAATTTTTTTTAAATTCTTACAATCAGAAAACACTCTAGTACCAATAATTTTTAAACTATCGGGCAAAACGTAAACCTCAGCAGTTGTATCATCAACATCAGTAGAATTTAACTCTTCTATTCTCTTAGAAATATAAAAAACACGTGCAAATGAATCTAAATCTTCTATCATCTTTCTTCTCATCCCCTTAAAATTGTCCATATGATAACATAAAGTCTTAAAAAACGCAAGAAAAACAAAAAAAATTAAAAATGTAAAAAAATCATAAAATAACAAAATTTTCCCATACTAACAATGAAATGAGGGAAAAAAATGAAAACATTAAAAATATTAAAACGACTCATTAAACTTAGCGTCTTCTTTCTCTTTCTTTGTATGCTCGCAGCATCCGGTTTATATATTTATGCCAAAATGAGTCCAAAACTAGAAATTAAAAGTGCAAATGCTTTTTTAATGTATGATACAGAACAAGAATTATTCTTTCAAGGAAGTGGAAATCAAGAATGGATTGCTCTTTCTGACATCAGTCCCTATATGGTTAATGCAACAATTTCAACAGAAGATAAACGTTTTTTTGACCACTATGGATTTGACTTAATTCGAATTGCTAAAGCCGTATACATCAATATTACTTCTAGAGGAAAAAAAGAAGGTGCATCCACCATATCTCAACAATACGCCAGAAACTTATTCCTAGATTTTAATAAAACTTGGGAAAGAAAAATTAAAGAAATGTGGGTGACCATCGAACTAGAATCTCATTATAGCAAAGAGGAAATTCTCGAAGGATATCTAAACACCATTAACTATGGACACGGAATGTATGGAATTGAAAATGCAAGCAGATTTTATTTCGCAAAAAGTGCAAGAGATTTAACACTAGCAGAAGCCGCTATGCTAACGGGTATTCCAAAATCTCCAAATAACTATTCCCCTCTTACAAACTACGAAATAGCAAAAAAAAGACAAGTCAACATTTTATATATGATGTATAAAAATGAATATATTACAAAAGAAGAATATGAACAAAGCGCACAAGAAGAATTAAATCTTATCGGAGCGAAAGAAAAAGATACAATCACTTCCATTTCTTATTATCAAGATGCTGTCATGAAAGAATTAAAAAGTTTAAATATTCCTGAGAGTTATTTAGAAACCGGAGGTCTAAAAATTTATACGAATCTAGACCAAAATGCACAAAAAATATTAGAAGAAAGTGTCAATAAAAATCTAACGAGTGAAAATGACTTACAAACTGCTGCCGTCATGATGGACCCAACAACGGGAAAAGTGCTTGCTACCATTGGAGGAAAAGATTATACAAAAAGTCAGTACAATCGAGCAGTATCCTCTTATAGACAAGTAGGTTCGACAATGAAACCACTTCTTTATTATGCTGCACTAGAAAATGGATTTACTTCTAGTACAACTTTTACTAGTGAAGCAACGACTTTTACTTTCGCCAACAATAAAACTTATTCTCCACAAAACTACGGAAATAGTTATGGAGATAAACCAATATCTCTAGCAACAGCAATTAGCTACTCGGATAACATTTACGCGGTGAAAACTCACATGTTTCTAGGAGAAGAAACCCTTGTGGATATCTCAAAAAGACTCGGAATCACTTCTAAATTAGACCAAGTTCCGTCTCTTGCTTTAGGTACTGCTAGTATCAACATGCTAGAATTTGCATCAGCTTACGCCGCATTTGCCAATGAAGGATATAAAGTGACAGCCAATTTCATTCAGAAAGTAGAAGACTTAAAAGGAAATGTATTATTTGAACGAAAATATGACAAAGAAGGAATATTAAACAAAAATTTAACCTTTATTTTAAGTAATTTATTAACGACCACTTATGATGCCGATTATATCGATTACTCATACCCAACAGCACTATCGATTGCACCTAAAATCAAACATACTTTAGCACTAAAAAGTGGAACAACCGACACCGACCACTGGTCCATCGGTTATAACAAAGATATTGTAACTGCCGTATGGTGCGGTTATGACGATAATCAAAATTTAAATACAAACGAATATAAGTATTCAAGAAATATTTGGGTAGATGCGATGGAGGGTTACTTAGAAGGAAAAGAGGATAGTTGGTACGATATGCCAAACAATGTTGTTGGCGTCTTAGTCAATCCCATCACAGGAAAACCGGCCACCAATCAAGATAAAGTTAAAAAAATTCTTTACTATATTCGAGGAAGTGAACCAAGTGCAACAGATACCGTATTTGATGAAATATATGACTACAAAAATCAAGAGTCCCAAGAATAGGACCCTTTTTATTTTTGATTTTGAATTTCAAAAACAAGATTTTTCACTTGAATTCGCTCATTTTTCGTTTCTCTAAGTGCATTCACATAAAGATTTTTTTGATACTCTTCTTCTAAAATTTTATGTTCCCTCTCCAAAAGGCTTAAAGCATGAATATAATGTTCATAAGCTAGCCAAAGCTTCCAAAAAACCGAAGAAAGTAAAGATACGTATAATGCTTTATGTTCTTTTATCAGTTCTAAATCAAGTAACATTTCCTCAAAATCACGATGATGCAAAATTTGTTTTAACCGCAGAATTGGACTATTTAAAATTTCTTCTCCATGAATTAAGTCATAATACTTCCCATCTCTTTCCACAAGATAAATGGAAGTATCCCCATAATAAACAATTCCCTCATTTTCATTATAACGAAAACCATCTAAATCCGGAAAATTATCCACACGATAAAATCCTTGTCGTTGTCTTTCATAATCCTCATAAAAAATAGGAAAAGAAGTATAATCATTTTTAAGACGCTTTTCAACTGCAACAATATTCGTAATCCAAAAAGCAAGATACAAATTTGCTGGATGATACTCATCTGGAGTTAAAAACCTCCGCTCAAACAAACTAATAGATGCACTATCTACTCCTTCTGCAAATAACAAGCGATAAAATCTATCTGACTCACGAATTTCCATCATATTTCCCCCCACTTGTCTTAAAGTAAAATTTCTCCTTCCGAATCATTTTCTATAAAAAATGCATTTGCATCATCCGTATCAATATGCATTTCAAAATACGACTTTTCTGAAACTTTTAGTTTTACGTGTTCTAATATACCACCTTTTTCTGTATGAATCCTAACGCTTACCTCAGAATGTTGAGAAAGGCCAAAACGTTTTTTCTCTTCTTCCGTAATGTGAATATGACGATTTGCTAAAATCGCACATGGTTTTTCTATCTCACCACAAGGACCAACGATTAGAACCACACTAGCACCATTTAAATCTCCACTATCACGAACAGGGGGATTAATTTTTAATCCTCTCGCACCCGTTTTAGAAATTTCTACTTGTGTATAAGGACGAAATGGTCCCAAAATGCGAAGACCCTTTAATTCTCCCGCATCCGTTTTAACATCCACTTTTTGCATTGATGCAAATTGTCCTGGTTGATGAATATCCTTTAAGTTTTCTAACTTCGCATCATTTCCAAATAATATTTTAAAATCTTCTTCTGTCACGTGCACATGATGATTACTAACGCCAATACTAACTTTCACAAATGTTTCCTCCCACTCTGTACTAAAATTATAGCATACAATAAAGTATTTTTGAATACCCTTAAATGAAAGGATGATAAAAAAATGAATAATAACGGATACTTCCCAAATGGATACTTTCCTAATGGTAATGATGTATTAGTACCACAACAAGGAACGACACCAAGTCAGAATGCACCACTAGAAACAACGATTCAACCACCGAGTACAATGCCACAATATGCAGAAAATATCTTTGAATTAAATGTAGGAAAACAAGTCAAAGTATTCTTTTCATATCCCGATTCTATCGAGTGGAGAGACAAAGCTTTCGAAGGAAAAATCGAAGATGCAGGAAGAGACTATTTACTATTAAAAACAAGTAATGGAGAATCTGTTCTTTTATGGCTTGTCTATATCAATTATGCCGTATTCCCAGGAGAAATCATTACTTCTTACCCAAGACCGATAAATCAAAGATAACTCTTGTCATACCACATTCTTTTTGATATACTAAATCTAAAGAAAGTAAGGTGGAAACATGGAAATCTTTTTATCTGTTTTATGTATTCTCATCGTAAGTATTGCCGGTTTTGCATTAGTCATCGTCTATAACCAAAAGAAAATTGAAGTATTAGAAGTCCGCACCGAAGAAGCATTAAAAAATATCGATTACTTCCTTGCCAAAAAACAAGAAATATTAGAAAAATCCATTCCCCTAATCGTAGATAGCAACAAAAGAAAATATGGAAAAAAAGAGATGATGGAAACTCTGATTAAAAACAAAAATATTCGACGAGACTTTTATCAAAGAGATAACGATTTAAGAGAAAATCTAAAGGAATTTTACCAAATCATCGATGACGATGAGAAATTAAAAGAAACAAAGGAAATAAAAGAACTCTATTACCAAACAATCGAAATAGAAAATGACTTAAATGCCTCTAAAAAGTATTTCAACAAAATACTGAATAAAATAGAAAAAGAATTTACCAAGTTTCCGCGAAAATTCTTAAAGAAGTTATTAAAATATCAACAACGAGAAAAATTTAATACAAAAAAAGAAGCGACATTAGAAATTCTAAAAGAAAACGCTCCTTCTAAGTGATATACCTAGTATATTGCTTTTTTTATTCAGATTTTACATCCGGAATTTCCCAATGAATTGGCTCTATTCCACGAGAAATTAAGAATTGATTCGTTTTAGAAAAAGGTCTACTACCAAAAAATCCATGATAAGCAGAAAAGGGAGAAGGATGGGCAGACTCGACAATATGGTGAAGCGGATTCGTAATAAACATCTTCTTACTTCTTGCAAAACTACCCCAAAGAATAAAAACAATTGGTGTAGATTTTTCGTTTAGTTTTTTAATGACTTCATCCGTAAAAATTTCCCAACCATATCCTTTGTGGGACGCAGCCTTATCTTTTTCTACCGTTAATACAGTATTTAAAAGTAAAACTCCTTCTTTTGTCCAAGGCACTAAACTTCCATGATTAGGTATACTACATCCCAAATCATCGTGAAGTTCCTTAAAAATATTTTGAAGAGATGGTGGTTTTCGAATCCCTACTTTTACTGAAAAAGACAACCCTTCCGCCTCATTTACTCCATGATATGGGTCTTGACCTAAAATCACCACTTTAACATTTTGATAAGGCGTATTCCTAAATGCACTAAAAATTTCTGTCTGTTTAGGAAAAACGGTCTTATTTTTATATTCTTCCTTAATTTTCTCAATTAAATTAACGAAATATTCTTTCTCAAATTCTTCTTTTAAAATCTCATCCCAATCGTTACCAATCATCAGTCTCACTCCCAACTACTAAGCTAATTATAACACACTTCTCAACAAGCACAAAATGAATATCCCAATTTTTAACAAAATCCTTACTTAAATTCCTCATTATCTAACGTATCTTGATTAAGACAAAAAATAGCATAAAGAGGAATAGATTTAATACAATCCTGAAAACCAAAGTTTCTAGAAGATACTCTTATTGCATAAGGAGGATGAAATTCACTCATATAATTAATCAAACTACGACTCTTCACATGTGTGCTTGTTTTCACCTCTAAAGGAATAATTAAACCCTTCCTAGATTGTACAATAAAATCAACTTCACTCGTTTGGTCATTTTGCCAGTAATTCAAATTACATCCGTTATGTTTCAAGGCACAAGCAACATAATTTTCAGTCAACATCCCCAACATCGTTTCATTGACTGCCTCTCGATTTTTTATAAAATAAATCGGAAACTCACTCATATTGGTCAAAAGACCTACATCATTCGTATAAAGTTTAAACGATTCTAAACTTTCATACATTTTTAAAGGAAGACCTACTTTAGTTTTTACACATCGATGAACAATACCTGCATTCACAAGAAAATCAATCGCTTCACCAAAAATTGAGCTTGTTCCTCCTCTACGAACAAATTTATATTGAAACTTTTTATTATCTTTTGCTAATTGAACAGGAATAGAATCAAATGTTGCCAAAATTTTATTTGCAAGGGAAGAGGAATCCGCATATTTCGTAATGTCATTTTTATATGATTCAATAATATTTTTCTGATAATCAATAGCATGAATTACAGAATTACTTTGAATAAATTCTTGAACGACCTCAGGCATTCCACCAATTGTTAAATAATCGTAATATAAATCCATCGCCTTTTCATGTAATACTTTCGAAATAGCGGTATTTTTTTGAAAACATTCTACAATCTGCGTCATCAATAATTGATTCCCAGTATTCACTAAAAATTCATCAAATGTCATAGGATATATAGTTAAAAAATCCACCTTACCAACAGGGAAAGAAAAATCCTTTTTATTTATATGTACACCTAATAATGACCCCGCACCAATAATATGATATTCTTCAGCTTCCTCATAAAAATACTTTAAAGAAGTAAGTGCCCTAGTATTTTTTTGAATTTCATCAAAGAAAATCAATGTATCCGTAGGAGATATTTCCTGATTAAAAACAATTTCCAAATTTTTAATGATATGTTTAGGGGTAATATTCTCTTCGATTATATTTCCAATCAAAGAATTTGTCTCAAAATTAACATAAATAACATTTTTAAAATACCGTTTACCGAACTCTTTGACAAGATAAGTTTTTCCTACTTGTCTTGCACCATATAATAATAAGGGTTTTCGATTTTGCCTATCTTTCCAGTTCAAAAGATACTGCATTGCATTCCGTTCCATTCTATCACCAAGTTAAATATACCATATAACTCAGAAAAAATCAAATTTTTTATTACTTTTTCTGAGTTATAGAGTTCCTATTCAGGGATTTATCTCGGTAAAGCAATACTTTTTCTTTCACAACTTTTCGAAGTCCAATCACCGCATACATATTAATAATTGCCATCAACGCCACCAAAATATCCACAATACTCCACAGTATACTTGCTCTCATCACACTTCCTAAAACCAAAAGTGCTAACGTAACAACTTTTAAAACCAGTAAATGTTTATCTGTCACATTTTTATCCAAATATTTTAAATTACTTTCTCCATAATAGTACCCAGCAATAATCGTAGAAAAAGCAAAACTAACAATAGAAAATATCAAAAGCCAAATTCCAAATTTACCCAAATGATAAGATAATGCATATTGTGTAATTTCAATCCCATTAATATCCCCAAAAGGAACAGACAAATAATCACTGGTTAAAATAATCAATGCTGTTGTTGTACAAATCACAAAAGAAACAAAATAAATTCCCAAAACTTGGACTAATCCAATGCGAACCGGAGAATTATCATCGGTTGTAGAAGAAGCGATGGCACCACTACCAAGACCGGCTTCTGTTGAGAACACTCCTCGTTGAAGACCAATCATGAAGGTAGTAAAAACACCAACACCAAAACTCTTGATATTAAAAGCATGGTTAAAAATCATCTGAAAAATATCCCCAAGAACAGAGAAATTCTCAATAATAATATATCCTCCTAAAATTAAATATACTCCCCCCATAATCGGCACCAGTTTCGAAGTCAAATGAACAATTCCCTTAACACCATGGATAATAGAAATCCCACTGATGATTGCCAAAACTATCCCTGTAACAAAGGGAGCAACTTGATAATAATCTTGAATCGAAGCCGAAATCGTATTCGCTTGAATCGTAATGAAACCAACAATATAGGCAAAAACTATCAAAACTGCATAAATATTTGCAAGCCGTTGATTATGAAGACCTTTATCAATATAATAAGCAGGTCCTCCTTTATAGACATCGCCATCTTTTTCACGAAAAATTGCTCCTAAGACACTTTCTGAAAAGGCATTTACACTCGTTAAAATCGATGATGCCCAAATCCAAAAAATTGTTCCTACTCCACCGACATAAATGGCAAGAGCAATTCCGGCAAGGGAACCAACACCAATTCTAGCCGCTAATGCCATCGTTAAACTTTGAAAAGGAGAAATTGTAGAATCTTTTTGATGAGAAAAACTTTTCATCATATCCAAAAAAGAAAATTGAATTCCCTTTAAATAAAACGTAAAATAAATTCCACCACCGACCAAAAAAATAACCGCTATCGCCCAAAGTACACTGTTTATTATTTGCATGATATCACCTAGAATAATTTTAGCAAAAGAAAACGACGAAGTTCGTCGAAAAAATATGCAAAGAAAATACTATTTATGATATTTTTCATTTCCCATAATTTTATAAGCACGATAAATTTGTTCTAATAGCATCACACGAAACAACTGATGAGGAAAAGTCATCTCAGAAAAAGATAATTTCATATTCGCTCGATTCCGAATCGAATCATCAAGGCCAAAACTTCCGCCAATGATAAACGTAATATTTGCATGATTCATCGTCACCGTAGATAAAAATGAGGAAAATTCTACAGAAGAAAACATTTTTCCTTCAATTTCTAGCGTAATTAGAAAATCCTTAGGATGAATCCACTTTTCTATTCGTGAGGCCTCTTTTTTCAATGCGACACGACTATCGTCAATTCCTTCATCCATAACTTCAATCAACTCAAAATGTCCATATTTTTGAAGACGTTTCTGGTATTCCAAAACAGCATCTCTAAAATAAGACTCTTTTAATTTTCCAACACATATTACACGAATCATCTCTACACCTCAATTAGTTCTGCTCCCTCATCTTGACGCGCAATCATAAGATTTCCAGAATAAGAAATTTCCGTCAATCTAGATTTTGTCGCCTCATAAGCAAGTTCTTCTGTATTGTTATTTTCACTCAAATGCGCAAGAACGACATATTTTGTTTTTTCCCCAACCATTGTGGATAAATATTTCGCTGCAGTTTTATTCGATAAATGCCCAATATCAGATAAAATTCTCTGCTTAATGGAAAAAGGATAAGGCCCTTCCATCAACATTTTTTCATCATGATTACTTTCTAAAATATACACATCCAAATTATGCATTTGCTTTAAATATTTTTCATGAATATAACCGGTATCCGTAATATAAAGTAAACTACAACTAAAATTTCTTAGCATAAAGCCAACAGAACAAGAAGTATCATGAGAAGTATGAATGACTTCCACCTCAACATCCCCAAATTTTTCAAAATCGTCAATAAATTCCATCGCTTCTTCATCGATTATTGTAAGTAGTTCCTTCTTCATTGCACCTGGCACATAAGCTTTAACTCCCGTCTTTTTATAAAATGTCCGAAGTCCCTTCACATGGTCAGAATGGGTATGCGTAATCAACAATACCTGAATATCTGAAGGTGACAATCCTATTTCTGCTAAACATTTCACCAAATGTAAATAGGAAATCCCAATATCGATTAAAATACAAGTAGAATCTGTGACAATAACTGTGGCGTTCCCCTTAGAACCACTCGCTAACACTTTAACTTTCAACTTCATCACCACATTCATTGTATCAAATCAACAAAAGAAAATCTAGAAAATTAAGTAATTAAATGTGATTAAAGAAAAAAAGAAAGCATATCTACTTTCTCAATTTCGCTTTCAATTTTTTTAATCGATGGACAAGTTTATAACTAATCTTGTAAAGTTGATAAAATGGTTTTGAAATTGGTAGGTCATATTCTCCAATTAATTCTACGACATGTCCACCAAACCCACGCTTAAATAAATATACTCCATACATCGGGTCACTCTCGGTAAGATTAGAAGAAATGCCATAAAAGTTATATCGCTTAAATTGATTTTCTACAGCATAACGAATCATCTCAAAATATAACGAATAAAATGGTTGGTATTTACTAAATTGTCGGTATGCTCCTCCAGCAAAAGATAAAACCTCATTCCCATAGACCATAAATAAAATAGAACCGAGAACTACAGTATCTCCATATTCTTTTTGTAAAGCCTCCATCTCTTCTTTCCTTGCCTCTAATTTTTGCATGGATTCTTCCATCTCTTTTTCTTTCGCCTCTAATTTATCCTTCTTCATCTTTAAACTGCCATTTTCAATATTCTTTTTTCGGATACTTGCCTCCCTTTTCAATGCCTTCTTCTCTTTTTCAATAGAAGCTAAAATTTCTGGAATCACAAGTTCGGCAAAATAAAGCTTACTAATTTTATCTTTAGAAAACTCTTTATACATATTTTGATAATAGGAAAGTGACCGATTTAAAAATTCTCTTCTATCACTAGTATGCTTCATGATATCTTCAAATTTCTCTAATTCCTCATAAGTTCCTTCTCTTACTGTAACGCCATTTTTCTCATTCTTTCGAATCATCTGTCTCGTTTTAGAATCCATATCTTTCATCACATCATCTAATGAACGCCCATCAATATCAATAACATACATCCAAGAAGCCTGCAAAGTTTGCTCTCCCATAGTACATTGTTTAATGAATCCTAAATCCTCTAAAATTCGAACAACTCTAGAGTTATCCACACCAGATTCTGCTAACTCTCCATACTTATCTCGACTTTTATATTCCAAGTAAGGGTCAATTTTTAAGAAAAATCCCCCGTGTTCCTTTACATATTTTTTTACTTGAAGCATAAATTCACGAAGAAATTCTTCATCTTGGTAATCCAGCAAAAATCCGTGAGGAGCATAAAACATTTTTTTTCTTATCGGTGTATTTTTGGATAATAACATCCCCCCAGCAATAATTTGTCCTTTTTCTTTTACGCCCAAAAGGTGCATCGTCCAACCATTATGTTCTTTCAAATGTCCCCAATTCGTTGTTTGTAAAAAGTTACCTAGTGCATGATTGCCCGCAAATTTTTGGTATTCTTTTTCTTTCAACAAAACAAGTTTCATCTTATCCCACCTTCCTTTTTAATCGTAATTTTTTTAATCCTTTATAAAGTGCAAAGCTAAGTTTATAAGAATAGTAAAGAACAGGCCGAATCACTAAATCAAATTCACCAATAAGTTCCTCAACATTGCCACCAAATCCCCGTTTAAACTCATAAATTCCATACATTGGATTTTTTTCTTTATCAAAGTTTCCATCAATTCCATAAAAATTGTACCGAGAAATGTTATGGGAAATCGCATAATCAATCATATGTGCTTGAATCAAATACTGCGGATTATATTTCATAAACTCATCAAAGGAACCACTATATAAGTAGATTACTTCATTCGGATAAATAATAAACATCGAACTGGCCATCAAAATTTTATCTCCGTAGGATTCTTGAAGAGCACGAATTGCTTTCTTCCTCGAAGTCAATTCATCAAGTCTCGTATTTAATGTCTTTTTCGCAACCTTTGACTTCTTACTATCTGGACTTACTGATAATTTCTCATCAATCGCTAAGATTTCTTTTTTTAAAGATTCTTCTTCGGTTTCTAAATTTTTCAAACAACTTACTGTATCCATAGAACAAGTAATAATTTTAATATGTTCCTTCAAACATTTCATCATCTCTTCATAATAAGAAAGTGGACGGTCAATAAATCCCCGTCTTTTAGAAGTATGTTCCATTACTTTTTGAAATTCCTCTAAACGAGAAAGAGCGATTTCTTCTGTCATAAGACCAGATTTCTCTGCTCGGTGAATATAACGTTTCGTATCGCTTGAAAATTCTTGAAAAACCTCTTCTTTTGTTTTACCTTTTAAAGGAAGAACATAAATCCATCGTGGTTGTAATTCTTTCTCTGTAGATATCGAAAATCCATAATGTCGATAACCCAACGATTTCAAGTTAGCAACAAAATCCGCATGGTTAATTCCACCTTCAATAATATTTCCAAATTTATCTCTTTCCTGATAAATCACATATGGGTCAATCTTCACAAATATTGCACCATTTTTTTTACAATAAGTACGAATTTCCTTAGTAAAGGTAGAAAGAAGTTCTAAATTTTGGTAATCGATTAAAAATCCCCGAGGAGAATAAAATAAAGATTGGTGAAGAAAAATTGTTTTCTTTAAAATTAAACAACCAGCAACAATTTTTTCTCCCTCTTTAAGTCCTAAATATAAACTATCCCAATGATTACATTGTTTTAAATCAGCCCATTCCTTCGTTTGATGAAAACTAAATTGATTACTAGTGCGTGCAAATTTCTCAAACTCTGAAAAATCAAGTTCTACTAGTTTCATAAAAATCACCCTCTCATTTTAATACTACGGACTATTTTCCGATAAATCGGTACTAATTTATAGAACAGAAAGTACATTAGAGAATGACAAACAAGGTCAAACTCACCAATAAACTCTGTATATTCTCCACCTAGTCTCTTCTTGAAGGAATGAATTCCATAAATTGGATTCTCTGGCTTGGGATTTGCTTCTCCACAAGTACCAAAGAAATCGACGACTTTATATCCTTCTTTTTTGGCATCTTCTATAATTGTGTAATAAAGTAGATAATTCGCATTTAAGTTTAAAAGCTTGGTATGATTCCCTCCATGCACAGTCCACACCATATCTTTATATTTCACCGTCATAATCGAAGATAAAACAATATTTTCTTCAGGAATATCTAGAACTAATTGGTAATCTCTTTGAACACGTTCTAATTGATTTTTAATTTCTTGTTTTTTATTTGCATTTTTTGTCGTATTCTTATACTTTTCATCATCTAAGGATAATAATTGTTGATTTAAGTCTTGGATATTTTTTTCAAAAACTTCTCTTAAAGAGGACAAGTTAACTTTAGCAATATATAAATCACTACATCCAACTTCATGGAAAATCTCATAAAATGTTTGATAATAAGAAATTGGTGCCTGTAGCAACCCTTCTCTTTTCGCTGTTTCTTTCATTACTTCATAAAAGTCTTCAATATCAGAACTTTTCCCCCGATAAATATCTAAGTGATATTGATTTTTTTTATTTAGAATTTTTCTAGTCGTCGGATGGAATCCTGCTCTAATTTCATCGATAGAATCGTCAATATTCAATCGAAAAGTAAATCTAGGTTGTTCTCCTTCAAACCCAGTATTAAATCCATGATGACGATAACCAAGTTTTTTTAAAAAGGTAATCAACTCTTCATGGTTATCCCCCTCCACTACTTCACCGTTAAGATTTAATGAATGACGCTTGATATCAGGGTCGATTTTAATAAAAATTACATGCTTCTTTTTCGCATAAGCTTTCAGTTGATTAGTAAACTCTTTAAGTAAAGAAAAGTTTTCATAATCAATAACATATCCCCGAGGAACATAATCATAAGAATAACCAAATAAAAGTTTCTTTTCAAGTAAAAGGGCAGAACAAACAAGTTTACCATTTTCTTTAAGTCCCACATAATGGGGAGTAAAGCCTTTACTTTTTCTAATTTCTCCAAAAGCATAGGACTGCATAAAATGTGTTTTCTTCGCATGGGATACGAAAGACTCATATTCTTCTTTTGAAAGCTCAGAAACAAACTCCATCAAACATCACCTCTATTTCTTTGTAATTTCTCGATATAAAATTTTTAAATGACGAAACAAATTATAGATATAGTAGGTATTAGAAATTTTGTAAGTAAACTCTCCCACTAATTCTACAACTTCTCCACCAAATCCACGCTTAAATTCATAAACGCCATAAATTGGATTACTAGAATCAAACACCCCAGAAATACCATAAAAATTAACATAAGGAAATCCATAAGTATAAGCATCTTTAATATGTTCATTATACATCACATATTTCGGCATAAACCGTTTAAATTCAACTAAGAATCCACTAGTTAATGTCACATATTCAGGACCTGACTTAATCGATAACAATCCACCAATATCTTTTCCTTTAGGAAATTCTTTTTTAAAGTCTTCTGCATCTTTAACTTCTTCTTTTAATTTTTCTAATAATTTATCGCTTGTCGAAAGTTCACTTTTTAACTTATTTCCTACTTTTTCATGTTCCATTTTTTCTAAAATTAATTGATGATTTTCCTCTTCCTTTTTCAAGCGTTCTTTAGCACCGCGAAGGTATAAATCAGAGTCAACATAAGCAATATAAATTTGCATTAAGTCACCGAACACCTCATACATATTATGGTAATATTCTGTATCTCTAAACCGAAAATGTTTTCTTTCTGCGGTCGATTGCAAGAGTTCTGTCATAATTTCGATATCCTCTCGTCCACCACGTCGAATACGAACGCCTTTTTCGTAACATTTATCAATATTTTTTCTCGTGCTTTTCGAAAACCCTGCTTTTAACTCTTCATAAGGAACATCTAATGGTACTCTAAAATTCCATCTAGATTGGGAAAAGCGGTAATCTTTGGTAAATCCAAAATGCTTGTACCCAAGTTTTTTTAAATTCGCAATCACATCATCTGCAGGAGTCCAATCTTTTTTAGGATTTCCCTCAGCATCACGAAGAATATAAATCACATTAGGGTCGATTTTAACGAACATCGCATTCATCTTTTTCCCATATTCTTTTAACCCTTTAGTAAACACACGTAAAACTTCCATATCTCGGTAATCTGCTAAAAATCCTTGCGGAGCATAAAGTCGTTTTTTGTGAAACATGCAATCGCTTTCAGTAAACATCCCGGCAGCAACCACTTTCTTTCCTTTTTTGACCCCTAGATAATGAAGTTTAGACCCATAACAAGCACGTATTTTACCATTTTCAACCGTTTGAAAAAATGACTCTTGTAGATGACCTTCACCAAAGGCTCGAAATTCTTCTTCCGTCAATACACAAAAATTCATAATATCACGCTTCTTTCTTTCGTAACAATTTTGATTTTATCTTTTCTAGGAATTGATTCCCAAAAATATTTTCAATGACATGAAATTTATAAGTTAAGAATAGATAGATAATCGCCCCAACAATAGCATAGAAAAGGACAATAAAACAAGAAGTAAGTCGTCCTGGTACAGAAAGCGGAACAATAAAACTAAGAAGTTTTAATCCAATCAACATGATGATGGTAAACAAAAAGGAAAGTCCAACATTTTTCGGAGTATTCGTAAATTTAAAGTTATGCTTTTTCTTAATATAAAGAAGAACGATAGTAATGGTAAGTAAATGTCCAAGACAAGTCGATAGAATCGCTCCGTAAAAAGCATAAGTAAATCTGTGACATAAATACATCAAAGGAACATCAAAAATTCCATTGAATAAAAGTCCTGATAAAACGGCAACAAACAACATTTTATATTCTTTTAATGCTAGCGCTATAATTTGTGTCGAACTTAAAAATACCGTCATAATCGCAACCACGATGGAAAAACGAAAGACAAGTGGACCATAAGTATTTGCACCATACAAAATATTCCAAACGGGAACGCTTAAAAAGCTAAGTCCACAAGTCATCGGGATGGTTAAAAATCCAAGAGATTGCAAAGTCAAATTAATTTTATGTTCAGCATCTTTTTTATTTTTTAATGCAAGGCTTGCAGCTAAATTTGGAATCAAACTAACCGCAAAACCAGTACCGATTGCAACGACAATCATATTTAATTTATTTCCCCAAGTAGAAATTGTCCCCATTACGGTTTCTGCAACACCAACATCATAGCCAAGATGAACCAAAGTTTTCACAACAAAGAACGTATCTACCGAATTATATAAAGATTTA
Organism: uncultured Bacilli bacterium; assembly: GCA_910587725.1. Classification (GTDB taxonomy): domain Bacteria; phylum Bacillota_I; class Bacilli_A; order RF39; family UBA660; genus MGBC162581. Next base: position 7,168 of record CAJUNG010000016.1, on the reverse strand, counting down.
CAAACATCACAAAAGATAAAAGGAAAAGCACACCAAAGAATACGTTTTAAAATCATTTGATTCGTAATTTGTACTTCATCTTTATTCGGCTCGTCAATCTTTATCTCATGTCGATATTTTTTTCGCATAAAGATAAGATAAATTAAAGATATTAATGCTCCGATTGTCGCACCGAAAAGAGCAGTAGAAACGGCAAACTTAATTGGTAATTGTAAAATATTAACGGCTATCCAAGAACCGACAATAATAATCGTTACACGAATAAATTGTTCTAATACTTGACTTACAGAAGTTGGGGCAATATATTTATGACCTTGTAAATAACCACGATAAACGCTTAACGTTGGAACAATAAGAATAGAAAATGAAATGACACGAATAACAAAGGAAATATCATCAATCGAGTTTCCACCAGAAATATCACCAATAATTAAGTAAGCAATTTCCTTAGCAAAGATAAATACAATCAAGAAGCAAGCAACACCAACAATATTTAGATACCTTCTAGCAATTCTAAAGGTACGTTCTTTAGCATCATAAAATCCAAGAGTATTGTACTCACTCGTAATCGAACTGATGGCAAGAGGAATACCCGCAGTAGAAATACTTAAAAAGATAGAATAAATATTATAAGCATATCCATAAAGTGCACCACCTTGCGTACCTATAGTAGAATAAAAAGGAATGACATAAATCATCCCAAGAATTTTACTAAGAACGATTCCGAAAGTAGCAACAAAGGCACCTTGTAAATATGTACTTTTCTTAAAAATTGATTTTTTCATGCTTCCTCCTAATGTTTCTACTATTATTTTACCACAAAATAGAAAAAATAAAAATAATTACCAAATTCTTTTAAAAAACAGAAAAAGAGAAGTTAAAAAACATCTCCATCTAATTTATGGTAATATTACCACTAAGCAGCTTTAATAACAACATTGGTCAAATCTCCATTAATATTTAAAATTTGAGCTTTTGTATCCTCATCTTTAACAATAATTAAAACGTCATTTTTTTAATTCGAAAGCATACTGCTAGAGTATTTCAATTTTGACATATCAAAATTGCTTAAATCTAAACTAGTTAAAGCTCTACATCCAGAAAACATAGAAGGCATATCCGTTACCTGTGATGTATCAAAATATTCTATTCCTTCTATAGATTGTAAATTTCCAAAGTTAGCAAACAGATGACTACTATCAAAATTTGCCGCAATACCATCATTTCTCTGAATATGTAATCGATAGGCAACATTTGTAGTAGTATCAATCGCACCATTTTCTTCAATATATGCCATTACACTTCCATCTTGATTTGCGCTAACATCCCACTTTTTATCATCCGCAATACTTTCAGGAATAAGTATCTTATTTTCGAATACAATCGAGGTTATCTGATTACGATATCCCCAACATAACTCTGTAGAAGTAGAAGAATTCCTCTTTATCATCATTGCATAAACTGGTTTTTCTATCTCTTGTTCAATTTCTACTTCTAACTTAAAACTTAAACTTTTTCCATAGACGATAGAATTATCCTCAATACCTTCTCTCAGCCAAAGTCGAAGTTCATATTCAATTCTTTGACCACCATCAATCTTACCTTTATCTATCACATTATCTCGTAAACTAGATAAAGAGAAAATCTTACTTTTACCATTCTTTATTAAACCATATCGAACATCTTCTCATGATAATTTCTCTCCTGTTGTAATATCTACTAACTTCACTTTGTAGTTTACACTTGTTGTTCCTTTATTCTGAAGACGGAAAGTAAAGGTATCTTGAATCATTCCCACCTCATCATGCATCGGTAGCGCATTTGTAATCGTTAAATTATTTTCATCTTCTATTACTCCCTGCGGTAATGACTTGTCGTTTTTCTTCACCAATGGTCAAATTAATAAATGCATAAGTTACACTTAAGAAGATGACAAAAAGACTGGTAATAAAAACACTAATTTTAGCAATCTGTTGGTTCCTTTTTTTCATTTATACTCACTACTCCTTCTATTATTCAAGAATATCATACCCTCACGATTATCAAAAGAAAAACTATTTTCCCTTTTTCTAAAGAATTTAGAAGTTTTTCATTCTAAACACTTCTTTTGAACTAAGTGTATCACACAAGATAAAAGGAAAAAAATATAATCTTACTTGAAAAACGTAAAAAATTAAAAAAGCAATCAAAGATAAGAATCAAACTTACTTTAATTGCGATATGCTAACGATATAATGTTAATGGATTAAAGAACATGCTTCTGTTTGCTGTAATCGGATAAGCAGTAGATACTTGGAAATGTAAATGTGTTCCTTGGGCAAATCCACTATTTCCCATAAGTCCAATCACATCTCCTCCTAAAACCACATCTCCGGCCTGTTTATAGCGTGTTGCTAAATGGGCATACATCGTATGATAGTTATTACTATGTTTAATAATGATATAGTTTCCATTATATCCATCATATTTAGATTCTACAACAACACCATTATTTGCTGCTTTAATTGGTGAACCATATCCACAACCACTAATATCGGTTCCTTCATGAAGTTTTCCCCAACGCCATCCAAACGGAGAAGTAATCGTATATGGAGCTTGTGTTGGCCATACCCAACTACCAATTCCAACAGGAACTTCATAATTTGTACCCCAACCACCACTCGTAGAATACTGTCTCGTACCACGAATAATAACTCGGTCGACACTTGGTTTAATTACTGTTTCGTTCGTTGTCGTCGTCGCAATAGTTTCTCCATTAACTTTCTTTTGAATTTGCGTAACGACAGAAAGCCCATTTTGTCCTTCTTGCTTAACCTTTTCATAACCTACATATTGGGTATTATCATTTTCATATTTTGTTTCATAATTAACTGATTGCTCTTTTACAACATAGTCCTCTTCTACCACACGAAACTGTGGATTTAAAACACCAAGAGTAACAACCTGACCTACATAAAGCAAATCTTTAGAAGAAGAAAAGTTAGTATTAGCAACCAAAAACTCTTCTGTTGAAATTTCATTGTTAAAGGAAATCTCTTCAATCGTATCTCCTTCTTTTACTGTATATTGCTTCTGTTGATTTAATGTTCCAAACAGTAAAAACTGACTTAATGTATCCACATCAGTATAAATCATCTCTCCTGTAGGAATACGTTCTTGAGTAATCTTTTTCTCATTTTCAATATATAAGTTTTCAATTCGCTTTCCCGTATAATTAATTTCTGGTTGTGTGTCATTCAAATAAGCTTTATACTCAGAATCGCTAATGAAAGCTTTAATCGTTCTTTCCATTGCTTCATAAACAACATCTTTATCTAAAGCATAAAAAACGATATCATCCGTCTTCACTGTTCCTTCTTCTGTTTCGACTTCAACTCCACCAATAAATATTTTATACCCATTGATGGTAAATGCCTCAGACCCTTTAATTTCGCGGATTTTTTGATAAATTTCTTTTGCCGTAGATACTTCATCCTTATAGGTATATTCCTTTACAATATCCAAATCATTTGGTGCGAATACTTTATCCACTTTATACTTTTTCTTAATCGATTCTTGTTCTTTATCGATATAATCTTCAAGTTCTTTTTTAGATTCCACAACACCAATTGAATTTCCTTCAAGATAAACCCGATAAACTGCTCTTGCTGATTCTAAAATTTTCATATTGACAGCAACAGCCTTATTTGGTGATTCATTTTGTGTCGTAGGAATCAATACCAAAGTAAGACTAAGTACAAAGGCAAAAATAACAGATACAATTGTTCTCGGTCTCATTATTTATCTACTCTTCCTTTCCATCTTTTCGATAACTTACAAAAGTCGAAGTATCCCGTTTAAATAATAATTCAATCGTTGCGGTTGGTCCACTTCTATGTTTTCCTATAATCAACTCACTAATACTAGTATTCGTATCATTTCTTGCTTCTTTATTATAATAATCATCTCGATATAAAAATGCTACTAAATCCGCATCTTGCTCAATCTGTCCAGACTCTTTCAAGTCACTCATAATCGGACGTTTATCATCTCTACCTTCAACTGCACGAGACAACTGAGCAAGGGCAATCACAGGAATTTTTAATTCCATCGCCATATTTTTCAAACTTCTAGAAATATCGGATACTTCTTGTTGACGGTTATTCCCATATTTTCCACTTCCAGAAATTAACTGTAAGTAGTCAATAATCACAATACCAAGACCGGTTTCTCCGGTTGCTAGTCGTCTACATTTACTTCGAATTTCCCCAATCGTAATTCCTGGGGTATCATCAATAAACAGTTTCGTATTTTCAAGTTGGCTAATCGCCTCATTCACTCTACGCCAATCCTCATTCACTAAATTTCCTGTACGTAGTTTATATCCTGGTAATTGTCCTAATGAGGAAAGCATACGTTGAGCCAATTGTTCAGCCCCCATCTCTAAGTTAAAAAGAGCAACCGCTTTGTCAGCATGCATTGCAATATGTGTTGCAATATTTAAGGCAAATGCAGTTTTTCCCATCGCTGGACGAGCAGCGATAATAATCAACTCATTTTCATGAAATCCAGAAGTCAATTTATCTAAATCATAAAACCCAGAAGGAAGACCAGTCAACTCTCCTTTTTTCGCAGCAAGTTTTTCTAAATCACTTTGTGTTTTATAAAGAACTTCTTTGATATTACGAAACTCAGAAGCACGCCGATTTTTCACGATAGAAAAAAACTTTTTTTCGGCAACATCTAATGTTTCGTTCACATCCATATCACTTTCGTAACCTAAAGTAGTCACTTCAGTAGAGGTTTCAATCAATTTTCTAAGAATTGCTTTATCTTCTACGATTTTAATATAATAATCAATATTTGCAGCGGAAGGAACCAAATCTAGAATCTCCGTTAAATATTCGATACCTCCGATTAACAATAACCACTCTTTTTGTTTTAACTCTGCCGATACCGTAGTAATATCCACAGGGACTTTCTTATCTGCCAAATCTTTTAAGACATAGAAAATCTTAACATGTGCATCTAAGTAAAAAGAAGTTTCCGTTAATGTTTCAACGGCTTTTGATAATGCATATTTTGACAAAAACATCGAACCTAAAACAGATTGTTCTGCAAATATATCATTGGGTAACGTTCTTGTCGCCATAAAATCACTTCCTTATTTTGTTAATTGGACTTTTATTTTCGCAATAACTTCTTTATATAGACGAATCGAAACATCATGATACCCTAAACTAGAAAGATTATGGTCTAATTCAATTTGTTTCTTATCGATAGAAAAACCATTTTTTTCTAATTCATCTTTAATTTGTTTTGGACTAACACTTCCAAAAACTCTATCACCTTCACCGGTTTTCACTTTAAAAATAAAGGTTTTCTTTTCTAAATTTTCTTTTACTTTTTTTGCATCATCCGTAAGTCTTGCATCTTCTTTTTCTTGATTCCTTACCATTTGTTGATGTTTTGTTAAATTCTTTTCGGTTAATGCCTGTGCATAACCATTGCGAATCAAGAAGTTTTGTGCATAACCATCTTTTACTTCTTTAATCTCACCAACTTTTCCTTGTCCACGCAAGTTCTTAATAAAAATCACTTTCATCTGATATCACCCAACACTTTCTTCAATAAAGTCTCCACTTCTTTCAAGCTTTTATCTTCAATCCTACAAGCGGCATCATTAACGTCTCCTCCTCCTCCAAGAAGGCTCATTACCTCACCAACATTAATATCTCCTACACTTCTTGCACTAATACCAATTACTGTATCAGAAAGTTTGCCAATTACATAAGAAGTCTCAATATGGTCAAATTCTAAAAGAGTATCTGCAATTTTCGCCAATTCTTCTCTTTTATAAATCACTCGATTACTACCCTTAGCAAAAGCAATCGTCTTCTTGATAATTTCTACATCGGTAATTACTTTTTGTCTTAAGATATAATCCTCTAAATCTTGTTTTAAAAGCGTATTAACAAACTTTACATCAGCACCACATTCAATTAAATAGCAAGCGACCAAGTGTGTTTTACTTCCTGTCTTTGCAGAAAAACCATTGGTATCTAAAGTAATTCCCGCAAGTAAAAAACTTGCTATCTGTTTTTGCATCTTATATCCAAAATAATATAGAAATTCAACGACTAACTCGCTAGCAGAACTAGCATCCTTTAAAATGAGGGGAACATGACAGGATACCGTATCTTCTCCGACATCATGATGATCCATAATAACTACTTTAGATACTTTAGATAAGATTTCGCTATCTTGAAGTAATCTTTTTTTATTGGTATCTACAATAATTAATAAACTATTCTTATAAGCATCTTCAGAAATTTCTTTTGCCGAAAGAATAGAAATGTCATCTAGCATTTTAAGAACCTTGCTAACTCCTGCCTCATGTTTTTTTTCATTAATGACAATATAAGCATTTTTTTTCTGACTACGAACGAAATCGTAAATCCCCAAACAACTACCAATGGCATCTAAATCTAAATCTATATGTCCCATAATAAAAACATTTTTACTACGGCGGATTTCATGACGGATTTTAAAGTAAGCACGTTTTCTATTCATAATGCCTCCTAGTATCCCCCATGTATAATATTATACACAAAATAATGCTGTTTGTCCAACAAGAAAATCGAGAAAAATTATCGAAAACAAATTCCCTTTAACGAATTAAATAACCTTCGTTAACGCCACATATAATAGCATAACAGCAAAAAAAAGTCAAACAAAAAGCCCCTAAGATAAGGGCATAAAAGATTAAAACAACGATTTAGCAATCGTGTAAGGACTAGATGTAGTTCCTGCTCCTCCGGTAATATAAATTCCTTGAGATAAGCGAATGATTGGTCTTAATCCAAAAGCAGCACTGAATGCACCAGTTTGAATATAAGGGGTAGTTGGCTCCCAACGAACTCGTTGTGTATTGCTAGCGGAAGCAGCAAACCAATAATATCCACCAGCATTGATTAAGTCTGTCTGATGTCCACATTGTCGATTATTTTGTACGTTATAGCACCCAATCGCTCCAGAAATTGCTGCATCTAAATATCCTCCTCCAGTTCCGGTTGCTTGCTTAGTTATCTTATTGAAGTCAGTATTCCCTATTGCCCAACTATCATTGTTATCGCTACAATCTCCATCAACATAATTTTTATTACAGTACTTTCTAGATTGATTATTC
>CAJUNG010000015.1 GCA_910587725.1 uncultured Bacilli bacterium | reverse complement strand
TATTAATAAAGGCTTAGGGAGATTTTACTTTCTAAAAAGTGTTTAAGTCGAGATAGTACTATTGTATCATAAATAACTCACCCATTCAACCAAGAAAAAAAGGAAATCTTAGTTTCCCTTCTCCTCAAAATAGCTTTTAATAACTTCCCAATCAGAATATGGTAAATATTCGTCCCCTACTGCCATGTAATTATCGACACCCTTACCAGCAACTAGGACAATATCCCCCTCTTTGGCGATAGAAAAAGCTCGATGAATCGCATCAATCCGATTCTCTATAATCTCATAATTTGTTTTAGCACTTCCACTAATTAAATCCGCAATAATATCCGAAACATTCTCATGTCTTGGATCATCCATAGTAAAAATAACTAAATCAGAAGATGCTAAGATATACTCTCCCATCGGTTTTCTTTTTTCCTTTTCTCTTCCCCCAGCAGAACCAGTAACGACAATTAAACGTCCCTTTTTCCTTCGATTTAAAATCGGCAAAATTTTCTTAAAAGAATCCGTCGTATGTGCATAATCTAAAATAACTGAGTAAGGTTCATGAACCACTTCTTCTAATCTTCCTGGTACAATCGATAAATGAGGAATCTTATTTAATATATCCTCTATCTCATATCCCAAAAATAACAAGCATAAAATACTCGCCGCTAAGTTATATGCATTCACCTCTCCAAGAAACTTGCTCTCTACCTCATAATCCACATTTTCATAAGCAAATACAATCTTACTTCCAAAATCAGTATCTAAAACTTCCTTAATTTGCAAAGTTGCTCCTTCTTTTTTTCCATAAGTAAGAATCTTTCCCTTAGCATTACTTTTAGCAAGTGCGAAATAATCGTCATCTATATTTAGAATCGATGCTCCATCCTCTTGAACATTGCGAAACAATTGCATTTTACAATCCACATAATTCTCAATTGTCTGATGAATGTTTAGATGGTCTTCGGTAATATTTGATAAAATTCCAACGTTAAACTTCAATCCATCCAAACGATGGCGAAAAAATGCTTCACTAGAAGTTTCCATACTTAAATACCGACAATCCTCATCAATAAATTTACGGAAATAAAGATAAAGTCGATCAGCATCCGGTGTCGTATTTCGAATTTTTTCTTGATGAGTCCCATACAAAATACCATTAGTTCCCATATAGGCACAAATGTGCCCCAACAGTTCTTGAATTATCATACAAATTGTCGTTTTTCCATTCGTTCCTGTAACACCAATTAAAGATAAATCTTCATCATGAAAACGATAAAATTTTCTTGCTAGACGAATTAATTCTTGATTCGTATTTTCTACTTTGACAAAAGGAACACCATACGTTTCTACATCTCGACTAATCACTAAAAGCTTAGCACCAGCATTAACCGCTTCCTGAATAAAATCATGTCTATCTACAGTAACCCCCATCGTACAAACAAAGATATCTCCTTCTTCTACTTCTTTTGAATTAATCTTTATCGCTTTTAACTCTGTTTGGTCTTCTAAATCATATAAATCACAAATTCTCATTTCAAACGTTACTCCTTCCTATTAGTAAAGTATTCCAAACTATTCATCATGAAACACTTTCATCGGCTTAATCCCAGAAAAGTCTTTGGCATTCTCATAAATCGCAACCAATCGTCCTTCTTTATCTACAAAACAGGTTGGTTTCTCTAAACTACCTTCTAGTTTGGCTCCATTTCTTACTTTATATAACTTGTCCGCATCCAAAATCACTTTTGGATAATTAGAAAGGGCAGAAGAAAGGGTCAACATATCACTAGGATTTGCCTCGCTTATTTTTTTCGCCTGTTCCTCTTTAAATATTCCTTGTCTAGTTCGATGCAAATTCTTCATAGTACAAGGAACTCCTAACATATTTCCAATATCACGAATCAAACTACGGATATAAGTTCCTTTACTGACAACACAGCGAAAAGTAAAAGAAACATCCACATCCGTCTGATGAAAAGATAAAAGTTCTAGCGCTTTAATCTCTACTTCTTTTTTTGGAAGACAAACCTCTTCTTCACTTCTTGCATACTCATAAAGTCTTTTTCCATTCACATGAACTGCCGAGTATTTAGGAACTTCTTGCAAATATTGACGAGGAAATCCTTTAATTACTTGAGCGACTTGTTCTTCGTTCAAGTCAACTTGGCATTGTTTTAATACCTTACCCGTAACATCTAAAGTATCCGTTTCTAGTCCAACCAACACTTCCGCCACATATTCCTTTTCATCACTAGTAAGAAAGGGAACAAGTTTAGTTCCTTCTCCGATAGCAAGCACTAATACACCCGTAGCAAGTGGGTCTAAAGTTCCCGTATGACCAACTTTTTTTATTCCAAATTTTTTAGAAATTTGATTGACCACTTCTCTACTCGTCATATTCTTTTCTTTTTGAATCACCAAAATTCCACTTTTCAACAAACAACACCTACACCTTCAAAACTGAACTTCTTACCACATTTATCCTTTGTTCACCATTTTGTCTAAAAAGGAAAAACAAAATTTTTTTCTATAAACTATTATATCAAAAGAAAACTGTTTTCGAAATAAAAAAAGGACTAGGGTAAAATCCCTAATCCATTTATCAATATTTAAACTTATCTTATCATTCGGTTAAAACCGATAACTTGACTTATATTCTCTTAATGTAAGACTTACCTTCAAAGTCATCAGAATAAGAACCATTTGCATCTCTTAATAACACTCCATGCATGAATCGACCATCTTGACTATTATCACCTGTAATTTGGGCTCTTCGCGTAGAATAATATTGGTCTATTCTAAAGAAAGAATCTTCTCCCATAATAATATGATTTTCTAAAATACCACTTGCAGTTAATTGTCTTAAAAGTGCCTTTTTCTGATTAATTAGTAAAAAGCTTCCTTGACTACTTTCAATAGTATCTGCCCAAACGGCTTGATTAGACATCCAAGGAGGCATCACACCAATAGAATCAGTAATCCAAGGATAAAGGTGCATAAATGGAGAAACAGAAACAATAATATCTTCTGGGTTTCCACCTAGCGTACTTTTAATCATACTAGGAACTTCCTTATTAATATGATAATTACTACAAAATGCTGAAACTGCTTCATTCGTTTTCACATTCATTGCAATCACATTAGGAGCATCAGATACATTAAATCCAATCACACAATTCGGTGTATCCCCTGTGATTTTTACCATATCTGCCCAAACATCATAATCATATAAATCGTCATAGTTTGAAACATCTTCTTTAGTTAAGGTATAACAAGTCCCTGGTTGGTAAGGATGCTTCTCATTAGCTTGAAGTGCCATAAATATTTTATTAATATCAAATCCTACTTCTTTTGCAATTCTTCACTTATGTTCTCTCATTAAACGAATTCTTTCATTTAAATCTAATCCTGCCGGATAAAAATTTATCCCCGTATTCATTTGACCATGTTCGATTGTTGAATTAAATACAACAAAATTTGAATTTGCCATAAAATTTTTCCCCCCTAAAAATTAATACACATAAGATAACACATAATTTAATAATAGTCAAGCTAATACTGCTTTCCAAAATAAACATGATGCTTTGCTGGCTTTCCACAAACAATACATTTTCCCGTAGTAGAATCCCCATCTAAAGGAATGCAACGAGAAGTAATGCCATATTTCTCTTTGACTTCTACTTCACATTCCATATTTCCACACCAAGGAGCAAAGACAAATCCACTCATACTTTCAATAATCTCATTCATCTCTTCCTCAGTAGATGCAGTATGAATCATAGAGTCACGTCGCAATTTGGCTTTTTGATACATAGAATTTTGAATTTCACTTAACATTTTCACTACTTCAGGGATTACCGAAGATAAAGAAACCTCATACTTTTCTAAAGTATCTCGTCGTGCAAACACACATACATCCCGTTCTAAATCTCGTGGACCAATCTCAATCCGAAGAGGAATTCCTCGCATTTCATTTTCAGCAAAACGAAAACCTGGCGATTTTTCACTATCATCTACTTTAACGGAAATTCCTTTTACCTTTAAATTTCTAGCAATTTCATAACTTCTTTCTAATACTTCTGTATCGGATTTTCCAATCGGAACAATAACTACTTTAATCGGTGCTATATTTGGAGGAAGAACGAGTCCGCGGTCATCAGAATGTGTCATAATCATTGCCCCAATCACCCGAGTCGTCATTCCCCAAGAAGTTTGAAACATATACTTCTCTTGGTTATCTTTATCTAAATAAGTCATATGAAAAGCACGAGCAAAACCATCCCCAAAGTAATGGGAAGTTCCCGATTGCAAAGCAACCCCGTTATACATCATCGCTTCTACAGTATAAGTCTTTTCCGCTCCAGCGAATTTTTCTTTTTCTGTTTTTTCTCCACGAATGACAGGAATCGCTAAAATCTCTTCTAAAAAGTCTCCATAAACATGAAGCATCTTTAATGTTTCTTCTTTTGCTTCTTCTGCACTTTGATGAACAGTATGCCCCTCTTGCCACAAAAATTCCCGACTTCGAAGAAATGGCCTCGTCGTTTTTTCCCAACGTACAACACTACACCACTGATTATAAAGTTTAGGTAAATCACGATAACTTTTAATAATGTTCGCAAAATGTTCACAAAACAAAGTTTCACTAGTTGGACGAACACAAAGACGTTCTGGTAATTCTTCTAATCCCCCATGTGTCACCCACGCCACTTCCGGAGCAAAACCTTCTACATGTTCCTTTTCTTTATTTAATAAAGATTCCGGAATAAAAAGTGGCATGTAAACATTTTCGTGTCCACTTTCTTTAAAGCGTTGATTCAATTCTTCTTGAATATTTTCCCAGATGGCATATCCGTAAGGTCGAATAATCATACATCCTTTAACCGAAGAATAATCCACCAACTCTGCTTTAATACATAAATCCGTATACCACTGTGCAAAATCTACATCACGAGAAGTAATCACTTTTGATTCTTTTTCACTCATCATTAGTCCTCCTTAAAAACTTATATCAATATTATACACGAAAGAAGAAAAAAAGCCTAGACTATTTTAAAGGAGAGCAAGGAAAATAATAAGTGCAATCACAAGAAGAAAAATCACTTTTAAACTAATCGGAAACTTTTTCTCGCCCTCATCTTGAACTTTCTCATCTTCATGACTTGAAGAATCGTTTTCTTCCGCTAAATCAGATGGATTTTTAGAAGGAGAAATGCTATCTTCAATAGAGTCATTCTTGATAACAGAAATGGTAATATCATGGGAAGCAACATGGTTATCTGAATCCATCACTCGGTAAGAAACCGCATATTCTCCCACTTTATTCATATTCAAATTTGTTGTAATTTCCGTATTATCAAAATCGATTTTCATCTTTCCATCTTCCGAATCAATGGCTGAAATGAGAGAGTATAAGTCAACAACCGTACCAACAGGATAACGAAATTCACTTTTGCTAGTAATTACCGGAATCCCTCCACGTTCAATCCTTTGAATTAGATTCTCATAAGGAATTCTATCGACAGAATCTAGTTTGTAGTAACTTAACACTAATTTCCTCTTCTTCTCAAGATTTATCTCTTTATGATTTAATTCTTCTTCACTAACGTTTTGTTCATAATCAAAAAGCATCCCTGTAATATATTCTTTCAATAGAGAATAATTGATTTCTGACAATTTACTATCACGAAAATCTTCAGGTTGAATCCCTTTATCCGTAACGATATATCGATAAAATGTCGAATCACTAGTATAATCTGAAATCTCTTTTTCTAGTAATGTACTATAAACTTTAACTCGATTTTCATGAGGAACTTTAATCTCGATTACAAAACCTGGCGCCAAAGAAACCTCATAACTAGGACGTAAATAATCAAAATATCCATCGGTTAAAGTCTCTTCACAAATCAAATGACCATAAGAATTAAAAATACGAAAAGAAATGTCCTCGTCTTCTTGAGCCATCTTCACGCGCATCATTTTTATTGTCCCTATACGATAATTATTTTTAAATTCCAACTCTAACCCAGGAACATTTTGATTCCCATAGATTTTTAAACGCATAGAATTATCAAATGTTAATTCTTCTTGCTTTTGGTAGTGAAAATGGATTGTACTTTCTTGGTCTTCACGAATCGTGACATAAAGACTTTCCTCAAGAAACTCACTTAAAAGAGGAAGTTGTAAGGAATAGCTACCAATGGATAAATCAGAGATAATCATATTTTTATCCGATATCAAAAACTGTTTAACCACACGATTCCCCTCTTTTAAAAGAGCATATTTACCTTCAATTTTAGAAAAATCATCAATCGTAATCTGTAAATTTAAACGTCCCTTTTTCGCACTATCATTTAAAATATCATTCGAAACGAGTCCATGTTTCAATGAAATTTCGTGATTAGATAAAAAGGTAGAAAGTGAGTCTGGTTTAAAATAGTCACTAAGTATCGAAACAAGAGGCAGCTTTTTTCTCGACACTTGTTCTCTTACAGAAGGAGAAACCTCAATTTTCCACAAATCTAAAAACGGAAGAATATCCACATCATAAATTTCTGAAATCGATGCACTTAGAATATCGCCCAATAACGAAAGTGTCATTGCAGCTTTTTTCTCATTTTCTCGAGTAAATTTAAGCACTTTACTTAACGTAGTAGAACCTTCAAAATAATGAAATAAGTTTAAAATGACATAGGCCTGACTTTTCTCATCTAATTTTGTATAGCCAATATTTTTAAGACGAAGTTGAGAAACACGTTCCTCTTCTTCACTGAGCGAAGAAAGAAAATAATCTGTTCCCTGATAAATCTCCTCTTGTTGAAAGTAATAATCTAAAAGATGAGAAGAAAAATGAGAAAGCAATTCCTGATAATGTCTAGAAATCAAAGAAAGAGAAGAAGTATTTTCTAAGAAAAAGGAAGCAATCGTAGAGTTTGCAATCGAAAAATAAGGGGCATCGGATTTACTATCTAGTTTAACTAGTCTTCGATAAGAAATTCTTTGATTTTCTGCATATATTGGATCTAAGTCAAGTCCTAAAAATTGTTCCATAGAAGAAACGACAGTATCGTAATAGGAAAGCATCTCATCAATCGTCTGAAATTGACCATCAAAAATTCGTGCAACATCGGTTGAAGGAAGTAAAATGGTAAAATTTTCACTCTCTAAACAGCTCAAAAAACCATAATTTCCAAAAATATCTTGTTTGAGTTTTTCCTTAAAGTTTTCTTCATCATCTTTCAAATGATAATAGTTCAAAGAAGAAGTAGAAGAAGAATACTCCACTTCAATTTTATGAGTCTTTTCTAAATAATTACTTTCATGATAAAAAACACTAGTCGTAACAAAAGGAACGGAGTAAGTTTCTTTACTATTTTTTAACGTCACCCACTCTTTAGTTTTCGGAATAATTCGAGTAGATTCTAATTTTGTATCTGTATTAAAAAAATGAATCGTCTGATCATCCTCACTAGATAAATTTCGAACGCGAATCTCTTCTTCAGTCGTTAAGTAAATTCCCAACATCTGTACATCAAATAAAGAAGCAGTATCCAAACTTTCTGCATAAGGAATCGTATAAAGCGTTCTTTCTACATGAATTTTTCCCAAATCACCTTCAGTGACGACAACGGGAACTTTTAAAGTCGTTTTATTATGATGCGAATCAACGACTTTATAAGTAAGGTAATACGTTCCCACTTTATTGACATCAACTTTTCCGGATACCGTAATCTTTTCGGTTACATCTCCATCTTCAAAGTCTCTAGCAAAAACACGAAACCGAGCATCGTTAACATCAAATTCCGACAAATCTCCCTGACCAATGGTAATCTTTGTCGCACCATAAAAAACTGGAGAATTTTTATCATTCCAGAAACTATTTGATGCATTTTTTCGTAAAACACCTAACATATGCGTAGAAATTGAAGTATAAATCAGAAAGGAAATGGTAAAAATCAAGGTAATAAAAAATAAAATTCGAACATTTTTATGCACCATTTTTTTTCACCCCTTTCTATTCATTTCTTGATTCTCATTATAGCAAAGGAATTTTTTTGTGTCAACAAAAACCAAAAATTTGTTCTAGAAAAATCTTGACATAAAATGTAGATTATGATAAAATAGACTTTCTAAAAAAGGAGGAAAGAATGAACGTTTACGACTTTGATAACACAATTTATGATGGAGAATCCATTTTAGATTTTTTTTACTTTTATTTCAAAAAAGAAAAGGGGATTATTCAATATGTTCCTTTAATCGGCTACACCTTAATTCTATATAAATTAAATCTTCTACCATTAGAAAAATTGTATGAGCTAGCAAGTAAATTATCTATAGTGATATCACAAAATAAAGAAAAAGCAAGAAAACTTGCCGAGGAATTTTGGTGTATACATGAACGTAAATTAAAACCACAATTTCTAGAGAAAATTAAAAGTGAGGATATCATTATTACTGCATCACCTAGTATTTTAATCGATGTGATTAAAGAGAAATTAAATACAGAAAACATCATTACAACAGAAATCAACTTAGAAACTGGAGTTTTCGAATTCATCTGTTATGGAAAGAATAAAGTCCAGAAATGGAAAGAAAAATATCCAAATACTACGATTGATGAGTTTTATACAGACTCACTTAGTGACAAACCATTGATGGAACAAGCGAAAAAGGTATATTTAATCAAAAGAGGTAAAGCACCTAAGCTTATCCAAGATAAAAAATAAAAAAGAAGCACAAGTCTTCTAATCTAGTTTTTTCTTTAAACTAGTAAGTTTTTCTTGTTCTTCTTTTAATTTGCACCGATCCATTTCTACGATATGAGATGGGGCCTTTTTCACATAGTTCTCATTAGAAAGAAGCCCTTCTCTTCTTTGAATAGAAGCTTCTAATACACGAATTTCTTCTAGAATTTTAGAAGTATCTTCCTTCTCTCCCTTATAGAAATAAGTGATTTGAATATATTTAGATGCATAATGACAAGTTAAAAATTCAGAAACATCAGAAGTCACAATTTTTTCCTCAAGAATCTTTAACTGAGCATAAAATACATCTTGAAACCGCTTATCTACAGCAATCTGAACAAAAGCATCTTTCGTAATTTGATGTGTTGCTTTCATATTACGAATTAATCCGATATCCTCAATGACCTTATCTACTGTTTTTAAAGAATCTGTAAAGATTTCTTGTACATTTTCTGTAGGATAACTACTAACCATAATCGATTCACTATCACGAACAGGTAAGCTTAAATAAATTTCTTCTGTAACAAACGGAATAAAAGGATGTAGCATTTTTAAGATATCCGATAATACACGAAGCAATACTGTTTTTGTTGCTAAGGTCATCCGAACTTTAGCAAGCTCAATATAGTGATCACAAAAATCTTCCCATATGAATTTAAATAAAATACTTCCTGCATTATGATATTCATACTTTTCCATATTTTTACGAACTTCTCGAACGACCTCATTTCTTTTGGTCAAAATCCATTCATCGATAATGGAATAATCAGAACACATATCTTTTTCCGTAAATCCTTCTAAGTTCATTAGTACAAATCGAGAAGCATTCCAAAGTTTATTAATAAAATTCCATGAAGATTTTACTTTTTCTTCATCATAACGTAAATCCATTCCTGGAGCAGAATTTGTCGTTAAGAAGAAACGAAGAGCATCACATCCATAAGTATGAATCACGTCCATCGGATCAACTCCATTACCCAAAGATTTACTCATTTTTCGTCCCTCTTTATCTCGAATAAGACCATGAATTAAACAATCTTTAAACGGACGTTGATTGGTAAAATGTAACCCCTGAAATGTCATACGATTAACCCAAAAAGGAATAATATCGTATCCCGTAACTAAACAATGATTAGGATAATATCGTTGAAAATCATTCGTGACTTCTGGCCACCCAAGTGTACTAAATGGCCAAAGTGCACTAGAAAACCAAGTGTCTAATACATCTTCATCTTGAACCCAACCCTCTTCTTTAGGAGCAGAGTCACCAACATAAATTTTATCTCCTTTATACCAAGCAGGAATTCGATGTCCCCACCAAAGTTGTCTAGAAATACACCAATCATAAGTAATTTCCATCCAGTGATTCATTACTTTTTCATAGCGTTCTGGTACAAAATTAACCTTGTGTTCTTTATCTTTTTGATTTTCAAGTACCGCATCCGCAAGTGGTCGCATCTTAACAAACCATTGCTTTGACAAGTAAGGTTCTACCACACAATCAGTTCTTTCTGAATGTCCCACACTATGAACCATCTTTTCTACTTTAATCAATAAATCTTGTTTTTCTAGTTCATTCACTAAAGCCTGTCTACATTCTTCTCTCGTCATCCCTTGATAAATTCCGGCATTTTCATTCATCGTTGCATCGGCATTCATCACAACAACTCTTGGTAAATGATGACGCATTCCGACTTCAAAGTCATTAGGGTCGTGAGCTGGTGTAATTTTTACTACCCCTGTTCCAAATTCTGGATCAGCATGCATATCCCCAACAATAGGAATTAATTTTCCTACGATTGGTAGAACAACATTTTTTCCAATCAAATCGCGGTAACGTTCATCTTTTGGATTTACAGCAACTGCAGTATCTCCAAACAAAGTCTCAGGACGAGTAGTCGCAACTTCTAAATAATCTTTGCTGCCCTCAATAAAATATTTTAAATGATAAAATGCTCCTTCAACTTCTTTATAAATTACCTCTTCATTAGAAAGTGCAGTCATCGCCTCTGGGTCCCAGTTAATAATACGTTCTCCTCGGTAAATTAATCCTTCGTTATATAAATCAATAAATACTTTACGTACTGCTTTAGAAAGACCCTCATCTAAAGTAAATCTTTCTTTTGTATAATCTAAACTTAACCCAAGTTTTGCCCATTGACGACGAATATTTTCTGAATATTCTCTTTTCCATTCCCAAGCAACTTGAAGCCAATCTTCACGTTTCATTTCTCTTGGATTTTTTCCTTCTGCCTTTAACTTCTTATCAACTTTTGCTTGTGTTGCAATTCCGGCATGATCCATCCCTGGAAGCCACAAACAATCATAACCATCCATTCGTTTATAACGAATCATCATATCTTGTAAGGTCGTATCCCAAGCATGCCCCAAATGTAATTTTCCCGTTACATTAGGAGGAGGAATTACCACACAAAAAGGCTTTTTCGAAAGGTCCTTTCCTGATTTGAAATAACCTTTTTCTAGCCATTCCTCATATCGATTTTTCTCTACACTTTCTGGATTATACTTTTTCTCTAGCATATTTTTCTCCTTCCCGATTTTCTCTTTCATTAAAAAAAACTCCTCCTTAATAAGGACGAGCTTTTCCCGCGGTACCACCTTAGTTCATAGATAAATATATCCATCTCATTCAGATAACGGTATCCCCGGTAAATTTTAATTCGTATTAAAATCTACAAACTCCACTGCAACCTTCCCTAGTTCAATTTATCTATTCTCACCAAACATAGACTCTCTAAAAAACTAAATTTAGGTACTCCTCAGTATCTTAGTCATTCATTTTCACTTCATCAATAAAACGTTTTAATTGTTTACTTTCTGGCCCTAAAATAATCTTCAATTGATTATCAATTTCGACAATTCCTTTAGCTCCTAATTTTTGAATTCCTTCTTTATTCACAAGTTCTACATCTTTTAAGGTGACTTTAAACCTAGAAAGTGTCGTTTCACTAGAAATAATATTATCTTTCCCACCGAGGTACTCAACCAATTTATTCATTTCCAAGTGAACATCTTTTTTCCCTGCTTTTAAAATGGCAAGCAAAATAATCAGTAAGACAAGGACAATAATAAAGTATTCTAAAAATCCCATAGCATCACCATTAAAATTGTATCACAAAATCTAAAAGCTTGTAAACTATTTATTTGCATCCTTTAAAAAATCGATAACTTTATTAATTTCTAAATCGTATTTTAATGCCTCACGTCCACCACGTACTTGACTTAAAATTTCTTCTTCAGTCACATGATGTTCTTCCATCATAGTCTTGATTTTTTCCTCTAGTTCTTCTTCAGTTACCGTGATGTTTTCTAATTGTTGAATTTTTTCTAAAGTAAGGCGAGCAAGCACTCTAGAGAAAGCTTCTTTTTCCATTTCTGATTTAATTTCTTCTAAAGTACGTCCAGAAAATTTCATATACATATCAAAGTTAAGTCCTTGCATAGCAAGTCTATCCTTCATTTGTGCTAGCATATTTTCTGTAACGTTAGCCACCATTTCTTCAGGAATATCTACTTCTGCTTGTTTACTAACAGCATCAATTAAATCATCGATATATTTATTTTCAGCACTGCGTTCTTTTTGCGTTTCAATCGTCGATTTGATTTCTTTTCTTAAAGATTCTTCTGAATCTACACCTTCAAGAGCTAAATCATCAAAAAATTCTTTATCTAATTCTCTGACTTTGCGAGCTTTAATTTCATGAACTTTAACTTTAAATGTTGCCTTAGCACCTTTTAAATTTTCTTCATAATAATCTTCTGGGAAAGTCACTTCAATTTCTCTTTCTTCATCTTTCTTCATGCCGATTAATTGCTCTTCAAATCCAGGAATAAAGCTATGACTACCGATTTCTAAAGAATGATTAAGTCCTTTTCCACCTTCGAAAGCAACACCATCTTTAAATCCTTCAAAGTCGATAATGGCAATATCTCCCTGTTCAACAGCTCCTTCATCTTTAGGAACAACTTCTGAAAAATGTTCTAAAAGATGAGCTAGCTCATGGTCAATTTCTTCTTCAGTAACTTGAACTTTTTCTCGTTTGATATTAAGCCCTGTATATTTTTTGATGGTAACTTCTGGATTTTCAATTAAAGTCATCGTACACTCTAAAACCTCTTCGGTTAAAGTCTTCATCTCAATTTGTGGTTCTACAACGATATCATAGTTGTTCTCTTTCATAATTTTAGTAAATTCTTCACTAATCATATGATTAGCTGCCTCAACTAAATAATCTTGACTACCAAATTTCTTATCAAAAATTTCTTTTGGTACTTTTCCTTTACGAAAACCATCTACAGTTACATTTTTTCTAACTTTCTCAAATGCATGACTAACTTGTTTCGTCCAGTTTTCTCCTTCTACCTTCAATGTAAATTCATGTCGATTTGTCTTTGCTTCGGTATTTGTTTTTGCCATAAAAATAAACCTCCTATTATTTAATTTCTGTAATTTTTACTTGATATGCCCCATTTGGACTTTCAACCGTTACAATATCTCCTACTTTATTGTTTAAAAGTGCTTTAGCGATTGGACTTTCATTAGAAATCTTACTAGCAAATGGATCTGCTTCTTGACTTCCTACGATGGTATATTCGTCTCCTTCATCATCATCTTCATCAATATATTGAATTTGAACAGTAGAACCAAGTCCCACTTTATCTTTATCCACACTTTCTATAATTACTGCATTTTCTAACATTTTTTCAATTTTTTGAATTCTTCCTTCAATTTGTGCTTGTTCATCTCTTGCAGAGTCATAATCTGCATTTTCTGATAAGTCCCCTAAAGCACGAGCTTCTTTAATTGCGATAATATTTGCAGGTCTTTTTACATTAATTAATTCATCTAACTCTTGTTTTAATTCATCCATCCCGGTCTGTGTCAAATAGATTGGTTTTTTATCACTCATTTTTTCACCTCTGTTTTTAAATTTACGTTTTAAATTCTACTACAAAAGAAGATAAATGTCAAGGAAAAATGATTCACATTAAGATTTTTTCATCAAGGAAAAAAAAGACTTACGACTGTAAGTAAAATTTAAAAATTTCTTCTTTCTTTTTCTCTTTTGAAGTATCAAAAAAAGTAATAGTTCCTTCTTGTTTCGGTAAGTTTAAAAGTTCTAGTTTCCTTTTAGTCTCTTTAGCAATACCAAGGCTTCCATCAAAAATAGTGGCGTGTGAAAAAAAGTTTTGAAGTTCTTTTTTTATCAAGGGATAATGTGTACATCCAAGAATGACCGAGTCGACCTGTTGATACGGTGTAAAATGTTGTTGAAAATATTCCTGAATACCTTGCTGATTTTTTTCTTCAATTAAATCCGCAAGACCAGAACAAGCATATGTCTTCAAGTGAGAAATTGGATATTTTTGCATTAAACCTTGTACTCTTTCACAATCCAAAGTCAACTTAGTTGCAAGAAGGAGAGATTCCTTATCAGAACAAGAATCATATACCATTTTAATCGCTGGTTCTGTACCGATAAAAATCGTATCTGGATAAGTCTTTCTTAATTGATTAATCGCCGTTGCAGTTGCTGTATTACAAGCGATAACAATCAAAGGACAACCAAGGCTTCGCAAAAATTCAACATTTTGAAAAACAATCTCTGTAACGACTTCTTTTGATTTATCTCCATAAGGACAATTTTTAGAATCGCTAAGATAAAAAATATTGCTATCAGGAATCACCTTGATTAATTCTTTTAATACACTGACTCCCCCAATTCCTGAGTCAAAAATTCCAATTTGATATTTCATTAGAAAAATCCTCCTAAAACTTATGTCCACAGATAAAACAAGTTGTCGCATCTTCTCTAACTTTACTACGACATTCTGGACATTCTTTATAAGCCAAAATATTTTTAGGTGCAGTAGTCGTAGGGGTAACTAAAGAAGGAGAAGAAACTGAATTTTGTTCTTCTGATTTAACCATAGAATCATTCGTATGAATAAAGTTCGAACCACTTGAGGACTCTTCTTGAATCATCGACTGATTAATTAAATTGCTATCTTCCTCAATGACTGGTCCTTCTTCAATTTCTGGAATATCTTCTAAGACGATACTTTGTACTTTTTCTTCATTCATACCAACATAGCGGTCTTCATTAAACCCCAGAATGGGATAAGTAATCAATGGAAAGAAAAACAAAGATAAGGCAAACTTTCGACTTTTTCGAAATGACCTCGCAAGTTCTTTAGCAAGACGAGCCATCGGATAAAGGTTAATGATGGGAATAAAGAACAAGATAAAGTAATAACTAGGTAAAGCGACTACTTTTAATAGCACCATTAAATGATAAAAAGGAATCCATCCTTTCCAAGCTTTTTCATCTGCCTTCTTAAATATTTTTGAAAGACTAAGAAGCATTAAAAAAGTAATCACCAAAACAATACAAAGAATAAAAATAATCCAAAAATAATCCTGCACTTTACTCTCGTAAATGACTGGTCCTTCATACATGATAAGCCCCTCCTCTTCTATAATAAAAGTATATAGAAATTATGAAAAAAATGCAAGGAAAGAATCATAATTTTTGTACCTTATTCTCTCTTTCCTAGGTCTTTATTATATTGAATTTCAAGTATTTTTAATATACTATCATTAGAAAGGGGTGAAAAACTTATGATGTGGGGATATCCAGGATGTTGTTGTGGATGGAATCAATGTTGTTGCGGAAATGGTGGATGGAATAATAATGATGGTGCAAATGGAAGTTGGATTTGGGCAATCATAATTGTCGCAATTATCATTTTCTTTATCTGTGGAGGAAGTAATAATAATCATTGCGGAAGAGGAAATAATTATTAAGAAAAAGACAGTTCGAAAAATAATTCGAACGTCTTTTTTTATTCCTTTAAAGATTAATATTGTTTAGATTAGATACACGAAAAATTACGGACAAAAGAAAAAGTTCCTCCCATGGGAGAAACTCTAAGTATTCAAATGGTGACCAGTACGGGATTCGGACCCGTGAATGCTGCCGTGAAAGGGCAGTGTGTTAAGCCGCTTCACCAACTGGCCAAAAATGGCGCCTCAACTAGGACTTGAACCTAGGACCCCTTGATTAACAGTCAAGTGCTCTAACCAACTGAGCTATTGAGGCAATTACATGGTGGGCCTGGGGGGACTTGAACCTCCGACCTCACGCTTATCAGGCGTGCGCTCTAACCACCTGAGCTACAAGCCCATGCAAATCAAATGACAAGATTAATTATATTGAAACATTTGAAAATTGTCAACACTTTTTTTGTTAAATTCTATGTTTTTTATTGATTTTTATCTCATCACTTGAAAATTCAAGGTAAAATCACGCTTTCAATAATCATTTCTATCGAAGTCTTAATCGTTTGCAGATAAGAATTAATCTCTTGTTGAGAAGATTGATAAGCATGATAAAGAGGAATTTCCGAAAGTTTTG
Source organism: uncultured Bacilli bacterium (assembly GCA_910587725.1). Taxonomy (GTDB): domain Bacteria; phylum Bacillota_I; class Bacilli_A; order RF39; family UBA660; genus MGBC162581. The sequence goes on along the minus strand of CAJUNG010000015.1, from coordinate 16,601 downwards.
CTACTACAGTATGATATTCCTCTAAAGTAGAAATGACATCCATTTGACTATGTTCTTTTCGCACTAATTCTTTTTGCAGTTTTCGAACCTTATCGATAAGGGACAAAATTTCTTGATTTTTTTTTAATTTTTGACGAAGTGCTTGGTAGTTTTTATATTCTTCACTTTCGATAAGAAGCGAAAGAAGCTCATCAAACATTAACATTAATGTCTGATACGACTTTTCCATCTAAGCTCCAAGTTTTACATTCGGTTATTTCTACCAAAACAATTTTTCCAATCAAAGAACAATCTCCATCAAAATTCACCAATTTATTGGTATCTGTATATCCAAAAAGTGCAGTTTTACTCGTCTCATTTACCCCATCGACCAAAACAGGAACCCGTTTTCCTAACAATCTTTGGTTGCTCGCTAAAAATCCTTCATTTAAAATTTGATTAAGTTGATGAAGACGACGATGTTTTTCTTCTTCTGTTGTCAAATCTTCTAACTTACAAGCCGGAGTCCCTTCTCTTTTAGAAAAAATAAAACTAAACGCATTATCAAATTGACAAAACTTAGCTAACATTAAAGTCTCGTTAAAGTCTTCTTCGGTTTCTGTAGGAAATCCGACAATAATATCTGTAGAAATCGTAACATTCGGTATTCTTTCCCGCATTTTTTTAAAAAGCGTCAAATATTCTTCCTTAGTATACCGTCTTCCCATCTGTTTTAACACCCTTGAACTACCAGATTGTACAGGCAAATGAATAGAAGGCATAATATTGTCATATTTTTGAATCACATCAATCATCTCATCAGTAAAATCCCATGGATGACTAGTCATAAAACGAATACGAGGAATTCCTGTACGGGAAACATCTTCTAATAAATTAGCAAGGGAATAATCTGGATATAAATCTTTCCCATAAGCATTGACATTTTGTCCTAAAAGGGTAACTTCCATATATCCATCACGAACAAGGGCAGTAACTTCTTTTAAAATATCTTCCCGTCTTCTACTTCTTTCTTGTCCTCTAGTAAAAGGAACAATACAATAAGTACAAAATTTATCACAACCATAAATGATGTTGACATAAGCTTTTTTATTACTTACTCTTTTTAGCGGAAAATCTTCCATCATCTTACAAGGTTTTGCAAGTACTTCGATTTCCTGTTTTAAAGAAATTGATACATTGCTTAAAATCTGTGGCAAATCATATAAATTATGTGTTCCAAAAACAAAATTAACGAAAGGATAATCCTCTCCAATTTTTTTGACTACGCCTTCTTCTTGCGCCATACATCCACAAAGTCCCACCAAAATATTTGGACGATTCTCTTTTAAATGCTTAATTCTACCAAGCATACCAAAGGCTTTATTATGTGCATTTTCCCGAATTGAACAAGTATTAAGAAGAATCACATCCGAAACATTCATATCTTCTGCTTCTACGTATCCCATCGATTCTAAAATCGCCTTGATATTTTCTGTATCATGTTCGTTCATCTGACAACCATAGGTTTTTATATAATATGTTTTCCCACGTCCTAATTCTTGGTATTTTTTATCTAAAACAAAATTTTCTATCGGAAAACTTTCTTTCCCCCGAACTCTAGCTTCTTTATAATTTGGTAGATTCATAAACTTACCCCATTTCTTAAAACATTATATCGTAAATCATAAGAAAAAGAAAGCATTAAATGCTCTCCACTAAACAAGTATCGATGATTTGATCTAATTTTTTTAGATTGTCCTTAATTAATTCATTTTTAATGAGTTCATAATTATTTTTAATCGTCGATACCAACACTTCCATCCGCGGAAGTAACTCTTTTTTATTCAAATTTTCTAAAATCATATCAAAATTAGTAAGACGGGCATATTTTCCATAATCCCGATTTTTAATATATGCATCATACATACTCTTAAAAGATAAAATATCAATATTATCAAATCTCTTGTCTTCTAATATTTTTACTGTGGTATAGATATATTTATCATTGATAGATTTATCTAAAATGGTTTCTCCTTTATTATTTTTAATATTTGGAATATAGTTTTTATTTTTCTTCAGTTTATTAATAATATCCACTACTTGAACATAATGAATTCCTGCAAGCACATGAGCAAAAGTATCGCCATCATGATTTTGATGATTAATGTCTGTCGTATCGTCATTCATATATTTAAGTACAATTTTATATTCTCCCATACGAAGTAATTTCATCAATAAGCTATCTCCTACTTCATCTTCTACATTCATAGAAACACATTTTTTTGATAGAAGCTCATCAACAAACGCGGTATGTCCTTCTTTTAACAGTTCAAATACCAGGGAAGGTTCCTCCGCAACTTGCATCTGTGCTACTGCTTCATCATAAAACATAAATTACACCTCTTGCCTTTCTTTTAAGGACAAGTCACTATTCTAACAGATGTTTTTTTATTTGTCAAACCATTTAACGAATAGTAACCTCTCTCTAATAAGATATTGGTAAGTTTTAGAAAATATTATACAAAAAGGATAAATGAAACAAAGTAATTTTAACAAAAGGAAAGGAAATGAATTTATCGCTAGCAAAGTCCGACCACCAACAGTTATCATCATAATTTTTATCTTGTCTATAAAGTCTTTCTCATTCGCAAAACGATTTGCCACTAATTTTACTTAACTCATCTAAAGATAATTGATTTTTTTAATCTTTTCTTCCATCAAAGTTTTTGTATGTAGGATTTCCTTTATAAAACATAAGTTTTATCTATACAAAAATTTAAAAATGTTTTACCATTAACGATAGGTGAAAGAAATGGAAAATATAGAAACAAAAATTATTGCTGTCATTGATAAACTAAGACCATTCTTAATCAGTGATGGTGGAAATATCGAATTTGTCAAATTTGAAGAAGGTATCTGCTATGTAAGACTTCTCGGACATTGCCAAGGTTGCCCAATGATGGATGTAACCTTAAAAGATGGAATTGAACTTGCACTAACAAGTGAAATTCCTGAGGTACTAGAAGTAAGAAATGTAGAATAAAGACTATGATAAGAAAAGACTTATCATAGTTTTTTTATCTAGTAATCCATCTGACTTCTTCTATATCACTCCTCTTTCGAATCATAAAATAAATCTGTTTTAAAAATATCCGATACTCTTCCATTCGAGAAGATAGTTTCAATATCTCAACATCATCAATTTTTTCCGCATCTAACACATGGTCACAACAATCGAAGAAAAAACTTGGATACATTAATCTACCAAAAAGTAAAGAATACCCATAATCTGAAAAATGGATAGAATTTAGATAATCCTCAATTTCTAAAAATGAGTAATCCCCATGAAAAAAGGATGACTTTAAATACTCCGAAATATCTCGAGCCGGATGGTCAATCACAATCGTAAAAGGATTATAAAAATCAACCACACTCATTCGAACATCAATTCTCCGGTGTGAAACGACAAAAGAATCTCGCTCATCTTTTCTTCTCGTCGATGCAGATTGAACATACTGAATGGCATTTTCAGCCATCCCTAAAAAATAATAACAAATCGGTAATATCTTAGAAAACCTCCGTTCTAGATGAAACAAAAAATTCTCAAAATAATCACACTTTTGAATCCAAAAGTTCTGCCAGGGAAAACGAACTAACGCGGTGTTTTTTTCAAAAACAGGATAATATTTAATATCATAAAAACTAATTTGGTCATTCACTACTGGAGAGACCACCAAAAGAACATAAAGTCGATTATCTAAAAAAAGATAAGGATTTCCCTCTTTAGTAAAAATAATTTTATGATAAAAAGATTGGGCATCAAAGTTTTTCTTTAAGAAGGAAGAAAGCGCCAAAATCGAAGGAGCATCCTGAAAGACAGGAAAAAATAAATAAGATTGATTAAGATAAGTAAAATGATATACGCCACGAACAAGGTGGATATTTTCTAAATTCATCTGATAGTAATAATTAATGACGTTTTTAATAAACCCACCTCCCCTTACCACCATTTTATGCAGTAGAAATTTTTTCTATGCCAGAGAGGATTTTTCTCGCCACTTTTTAATAAAAAAACGAAGAATGAAAAAAAGAAGTAAAAGACGAATCGGTGTTTTAAATTGTGCAACATATTGACTAAGTACGACCCAATTATTTCCTAGAGTAAAACCTACATAAACAAAAGCAAATGTCCAAGGGATACTGCCAATCGTTGTAAACAATAAAAATTTCCAAAAAGAAAGATGCATAATCCCAATAGGAAGAGAAATCAATGTGCGAATAATAGGGAAATTCCTGCCAATCAATGCACCAAACATTCCATATCGCGAAAACCAACTATCTGACTTTTCTAAATCCTCCTCTTTCATAAAAAAGTATTTACCGTATCGTTTAATAAATTCGCGTCCACCAAAATAGCCCATAAAATAAATGGCAATTGCACAAAACACACTACCTAAAAGGCCAATAAAAAAAGCACCCCAAAAGGAAAAAATACCAGAAGAAGCTAAAATTCCTCCTGTTGCTAAAATTGCCTCACTAGGGATAATAATCACAACGGCTTCTAAAACCATTAAGAAAAACATACCAAAATAACCATATTCTTGCATTAAATTTGTAATTAACTCCATAGGAACACCTCTTACTAGAAGTCTATGGGAAAGGGGGACTAAATATGTTTATCTTCCCTCGATGCACGACGTACCTTTTGAAAAGAGGTAATATACAAAACAAAAATAAAGATAAGAAAAAAGATAAGTCCTAAATTACTCTTAGAAAGAAGGGCATAATCAAAAAATCCATGTAAGAGAACTGGGCCAAAAAGTGAATAAAGTAAAAACTTTCTTTCTTTTCTAGGAGAATGATAACGACGATAATGTCTTGCGATACCAAAATAATATCCCATAAAAATAGCAAAGAATACATGGGCAGGAACCGTTAAAATCCCTCGGTAAACCACAGTAAAAAAATCTTGTAAAGCAAAGACATATAAAATATTTTCAAGGGTCGCAAAACCTAAAGCTAAAAAACAAGAGTAAACCACCCCATCATATTGATAATTAAACTCCCGTCTTTTATAACAAACAAGATAGAACATTAAAAATTTTGCTAGTTCCTCGATAAATGCAACTAAGACAAAAGAATAATACAAAGTTTTTAGTGGAGTATCATATTGATACTGAAAAATATGATAAAAATAAGAAATAGCAATCACCATTACACCAGATAAAGCACCAGAAATAAATGTTTTGGTCAAAAGAGAGGTCGGTTCTTTCTCGACTTTATCTTTGTGATAAATATAAAAACCTAAAAGAATACTAGGTAAAATCGCTAAATATAAAAGCATCAACTTCATGAATTTATCCTCCTACAATAAAAAAATTATATCATCGAAAAACACAAATAGCAAAAGAAAAAAGAACGATTTCTGTAAAGTAAAAGTCAACTAAAAAAGAGCCGACACATGGCTCCTCAAACTATTTTTTAGCAAGTACTTGTTCTTGTAAAAAGTGAATAAATTCATCCTTTGATACCGTAACGGTCTCTTCACTACCACGCATACGATAGCTGATGGTTCCCTCTTCTTGTTCTTTCGCACCAAGAATTAAAGAAATAGGTACTTTTTTCATATTGGCATCCCGCATCTTATACCCAAGTTTCTCATTTCTCTCATCTAGTTCTACACGAAATCCTAATGCTTTTAAAGAAGAATAAACTTCTTTCGCATAATCTAAATGATATTCCACATTAACAGGGATAACATTCACTTGTACAGGAGATAACCAAAGAGGAAAAGCCCCCGCATAATGTTCAATTAAAATTCCAATAAATCGTTCAATTGAACCAAAAATTACGCGATGTAACATAATTGGACGTTTCTTTGTACCATCTTTATCTACATAAGTTAAATCAAATCTCTCTGGTAAATTAGAATCTAACTGAATCGTACCACATTGCCATACTCTACCTAAAGAATCGCGAATATGAAAATCTAATTTAGGTCCATAAAAAGCCCCATCCCCTGGATTAATTTTACAATCTCTACCCGCTTTATGACAAGCTTCTTGCAAAATTGCTTCATTTTTATTCCAAGATTCAATCGTTCCAATAAATTTATCTTCTGGTCTTGTAGAAAGTTCGATATCGTATTCTAACCCAAAAATATGATAAACCCGGTCAATAAAAGAGATAAGGCGAATAATTTCCTCTTCAATCTGATCCTCTCTCATAAAGATGTGCGCATCATCTTGAGTAAATGTACGCACTCTAAAAAGTCCATTTAACGCACCACTTGCCTCATGGCGGTGAACTTGACCTAATTCTCCACAACGGATAGGAAGTTCTTTATATGAATGAAGAGAATTTTTATAAACGAGCATGCCTCCCGGACAATTCATCGGTTTAATTGCAAACTCTTTTTCATCAATCGATGAAGTATACATATTTTCACGATAATTCTCCCAATGTCCAGAAACTTCCCATAATTCACGACTTAACATAATTGGGGTTTTGATAAATTCATATCCCTCTTTTGTATGTTCCTCATACCAAAAATTTTCTAAAATATTACGTAGAATCATTCCTTTTGGTAAAAAGAATGGAAATCCAGGACCATAGTCACTAATCATAAATAAATCAAGTTCTCTTCCTAATTTTCTATGGTCACGTTTCTTTGCTTCTTCTAAAAAGGTTAAATGTGCATTCAATTCTTCTTCTGTATCGAAACAAATCCCATACACCCGTTGAAGAACCTTATTTTTAGCATCTCCCTTCCAATAAGCTCCACTGACCTTTAGTAGTTTAAAATGTTTAAGTTCTTTTACTGTATCCACATGTGGACCACGACAAAGGTCAGTAAAATCTCCTTGTGTATAACAAGAAATCACTTGATTTTCCTCATCCATTCTCTCGATTAAATCTAATTTATAAGGGTCATTTTGAAACATAGAAAGAGCTTCTTCTTTACTAAGTTCCTGTCTGACAATACGTTTTCCATCTTTCGCAAGCTTCTTCATCTCTTTTTCTATTTTCGGTAAATCCTCTTCGGTTAACACTTCATCTCCTAAATCGATATCATAATAAAATCCCTCTTCGATTACTGGACCTACCCAAAACAAAGCATGCGGATATAAATGTTTGACTGCTTGTGCTAATAAATGTGCACAACTATGATTTAATAAACTAAGTCTTTCTTCTTCTTTAATATTTTTCATTTTTTAATTCTCTCCTTTTTTCTTTTGATATATTTTTGATTGGTTATGATTTTGATGAATACTTGGACATAATGCAAATTTCATCTTCTTTCGTTTATCGTCTGTCGATACTAATCTTGCCGTGACTGTATCACCAACAAAATAAGTGAGATGACGAACTGTATCGGTCACAGTACCCAAACATCGGTCATAAAAATATGTACAATCTAAGGAAACGAAACCGAAAATTCCAGATTCTGTTTGTAAAAACATCTCTCCATCCGTCAAAAATACAATACTAGCTTGCATTTCTTGAGAAAAATAATGATTCGCATATTCATTTAACAATAAATAATTCACTTCTCGTTCTAATTCGTCCGCAGCAAATTGTCGTTCGGATAAATGTTCACAAATTCTAGGCAAATCCTTTTGCAATTTTTCTTGAGATTTAGAAATATCCCCATAAAGTAACATCTCTTCTAAAAAAGTATGGTTAATTAAATCAGAACCTTTTCTAATCGGAGACGTAAATGTTGCATATTTATCTAGAGCAAGTCCATAATGACCTTTATTTTCTGCTCCATAATAAGCCCTTTTCATCGAGGATAAAAAGATTTCTGAAATATAATTTTTTTCTTCTTCGTTCTTATTTTCCATAATAGAAAGCAAAACTTTTTGTAAAATTTTAGGTTGTTCTAAATGATAAAGACGTTTAATTCTCGCACTATACTTCTTAAGTTCATAAGATAAATTTCTTAAGCGGTCATAAGACGGTGGCTCATGATTTCTATAGACCAATGGAAGGTTTAACCAAAAACAATAGTCAGTTAATGCTTCATTGGCAATCAACCTAAAGTTTTCAATCATCAAATGGGCTCGACTTTTTGTCGGTTGGATGATTCGCATCGGTTGTCCTTCTTCATTCACTTCAAATTCAATACTTTTAACGTAAAATGGGGAAAAACCTCTAGTCATCCTTCGTCTTTCTAAAATAGAGGACAATTCATCCATAATACGTAAAATGGGCTGAAGCACATATTCCTCTTCACTTGTTGGATTAGAAATAAAAAGCGAATCTACCTTATCATAAGACAATTGATAATCATTGCGGATTACACTTAAAAATACTGAAGAATCTAAAATATTTCCTAAAAAATCAATATCGATAACCACCGTCTTCGCCAGCTTTTCCTGTTTTTCATTTAAAGAACAAACGTGATTAGACAATTTTTTATCAAACATCGGAAAGACAAAATTAGGAAGATACGCACTATTTCCCCGTTGGATTGCGGAAGAAAACAGAGCATCTCCTGGTTTTACATAATGGGAAACATCCGCAATATGAACATACAGACGATAAAAGTTTTCAAACTTTTCTATAGAAATGGCATCATCTAAATCTTTAGCATTGACTGGGTCGATAGTTAACGTAACATGGTTAAGAAAGTCTTGCCGTTTCGCATATGATGATGGATGAAGAAGATAGGAAATCGATGAAAGTCCTTCGATTTCTTCTTTAGTCTGCAGGTTAGAAAACCCATTTTTTAATGCCAACATTTCTATTTTAGAAGAAAGTAAAGGTTGCGTATCGAGTTTTCTAACTAGTTCTAATTCATATACACCATCAATCGGTACCAAAGAAACTTTTGCTAAAACCGTATCCCCTTCTTGAAAAGAAGCCTCATCACTTAAAAGACGTACGGGAAAAAAGGAAGTTTCTAAAGAAATCCAACGACCATTTTGATAGGTAAAAAGATGTTCTTCTTTTTTCCGTTTTAAAATAGAAACCACTTCTACCTTTCGCATCACTTTTTTCTCTTGTCTTTCTTCTAGGATTTGAAGGGAGACAAAATCTCCAGGAAAAGCACTCGATAGGGAATTTTGGGGAATAAAAATTTTTTCATTGTCTTTCAAAAAATAGCAAAGATTTCGAGTATGGTCTTTATCAATTTTTGCCTGATAAAAATAATTCTGTGAATAATCATTAGAAATCGGTGCTACTACACGCACAACTTTTCCTGTAATTCGTTTTTTATGGTCCTTATCTTTAGCACTTTCTTTTTGTACAAATACACAATCCCCAACTTTTGCTTGATGAAGAAATTCCTTCGGAATCATAATTCGATTTCCAAAAGTCAAATCAAGGTAGTATTGATTTCTTTTAGAAAGCTTTAACACCCCAAAATCTAAGTAAAACGTTAAGGATACACGCATATATATCTGATGTATTTCATCATAATAAATAATTCCCTTTTTCTCTAACTGATAAAGAGATTCGATAAGTTCAAAATACGTCGCTTTATTTTTTTTAAATGCACGAAACAATTCATCAACAGAATAGCAATACGGTCTTTTTTGAAACTTTTTTTCTAAATCATCCATCAAATTCACAAAAACACCCCCTTAAGAATTAAAAAAACTCCCATTTGCAAGATTTCTTACAAACAGGAGCGAAAACGCGGTACCATCCTAAATTTTACTTAATTCAAATAACGGCATTTCACCGGGAATCCCATTACGGTCCACTAGAAAGGAGTAACACTTTATGATTTCTATCTATCTTTCACCTAAGGATAAATTCTCTTTTCTAAAAATCAAATAAAGGTCATGTCTTTCATCTTTGTTTTTATCACTTAAAACAAGTATATCAAATTAAACGTATTTGTCAATCACCCTACTTACTTTTAAGGCAAATTTTAGCAAACAATTAAATTTCTCTCATCTTTCGCCGAATGTTTTTATAATTTGGATAGTTCTCTTCTACAACTTTCCAAAAAGCGGAAGAATGATTATGCTCGATTAAGTGCGAAAGTTCATGAAAAATAACATAATCTAACCAAGTTGTATCATGAAAAATTAAATCTAAGTTTAAGGTAACAACGATTTCCTTATAATTACAGACACCCCATCTCGTCTTCATCTTACGAATACGGAGTCTAGGATACGGAATATCCCTAGTAAATGCTTGATAACAAACATCAAAATGTTCTTTAAAAATTCGTTTTGCTTCCTTTTTATACCATTTATCTAAATCCAAATCACAACCGATGAAAACTTTTCTTTCACCAAAGTAGATATCGTTTCCAGAAATACGAACCACATCATACTTTTTTCCTAAATACCAAAATTCAGAAGCCTTTTCTTTTAATTTCACCTGTTGCTCATACATTTTCAAAACAACTGGATAGTCCTTTTTTATCATCGCCTCAATTTCTTTTTTTGTAGTGAACAAGTTCGTTGTCACATATAAATTGTAATCTTCTTTTACCCGCAAATAAGTATGTTTATTATTTCGCTTTCGAAGAATAAAAACTTCTCTTTCAATTCCACCCAATACGACGTTCATCAAAATCATTCCCTACTAAATCCAAGATTTAAAAACAGTATAACATAAAATAGTTCAATTTCATAGATGTCATAAATCAAGGAAATATAAGGAATTACCGAACTTTTCAGATAAGTTCAGTAAGTTAAATTAAAGTTCATTAGTAACATGATAGTAACAAATTATTACTTCTAAAACTCTAGTTTTCCCTGGTAGTTATATTTTCATTTTTTTAACATAATGTTAGGCGTTTTATTGATTTTTGCCTAACATTATGTTAAAATGATTGTGAGGTGAAGAATATGTTATATTCACATAATGAATTAATAAAAAAATATGGAACTAGGTATAATATTCAAAAGGCATTAAAAACTGAAGAAATATATAAATTAGAACATGGTATATATTCTGATAAAAAAATTGTTAATCCTTTAATACTATATTCTAAAAAATATCCTTATGCAGTTATTACAATGGATTCTGCATTCTATTATTATAATTTAACTGATGTTATTCCAAATAAAGTTTATCTTGCTACACCTAGAAAATATCGTTCAATTAAAAATGATAAAATAGTCCAAATATTTATGGAAAAAAATATTTTGGATGAAGGTAAAACTATTGTAAAGATAAGTAATCAAGATGTGCATATGTATGATAAGGAAAGATTGCTTATTGAACTTATAAGAAAAAGAAAACAAATTTCTTTTGATTATTATAAAGAAATTATTGCTAATTACAGAGAAATTATTGATGAATTAGATATGAAAAAGATAGAAAAATATTTATCATTATTTAAAAATGATTTAAACTTATCAGAAGCATTACAAAGAGAGGTATTTTAATGAATATTGAAAAAATGATAGAAGAATATACAAATATAGGATATGAATATGCAGATGCTAGTTCTAAAGTATGCCAAGATATTTTACTATTAAAAATATCAAATAGCAGTTTCCGAGATAATATTACCATTAAAGGTGGTGTTGTAATGCACTCTATTTCAAAAGACATTCGTAGAGCAACTAGAGATCTTGATTTAGATTTTATTAAATATTCTTTAGAAGATGATTCTATCAAGAATTTTATTGAAAAGTTAAATTATGTCAATGATAATATTAAAATATCTATTATTGGAACCATAAAAAAACTTCATCACCAAGATTATGATGGAAAAAGAGTCAATATAGAGCTATCAGACTCTGTTAAAAATATAATCAATACCAAATTAGATATTGGTGTACACAAACAATTTGATATTGCACAAGATGACTATTGTTTTTGTTTTGATATTATTGGTCAAAGCGCTAATTTACTTATTAATTCAAAAGAACAAATACTAACAGAAAAACTTAAATCTTTATTGAAACTAGGTTTTAGATCTACAAGATATAAGGATTTATTTGATTTCTACTATTTAATTAATATAGCAGGAATTGATAAGAAAAAATTAGATAATTATTTTAATATTTTAATATTTAACAATGCCAATATGAAAGAAAACAATATAACGGATATAGTAATGAGAATAAATGAAATTTTAAGTTCAGAAAGATATTTTAATATGTTAAATGATCCAAAAGTCAATTGGCTAAATATTCCTGTAAACGACGTTATTGGTAATGTAATAGAATATTTTAATTCTTTTGTAAAAATTGAGGTTTAATTTATGAAACAAAAAAAGAGAATTCGCAATGGTTACATAAAATACCAGGTATTAAAAATAATGACAAGAGAAGAAAGTTGACCAAAAAAAAGAAAAAAGAAGTAAAAGAATTTAGAGATGCTATCAAGAATGCTAAAATTGATGAATGGTACGAGAGTGCAAAAACTTTGTGTAAAATCTATCTAACCACGATAATTTAAATTTAAAGAATCTTAGCTACTTTCTTTACTATAATAGAAGCATGTCATAGAATGTTTAATTGTCAAAGTTCTAAAATACCATAATTTTTTAAAAATTGTATAAGAAGAAGAAAAATACACCAATATATAACTAGAAAGGATGGAGAATTATGGATTTAGATATCAGAAGTCACATTATTAATAACTTTAAAGGAGACGACATGAATACGCTTCGAGCAGCAATCGAAGAATCAATTCAAAATAAAGATGAAATCACGCTTCCAGGAATGGGTGTTTTCTTCGAACTCGTTTGGTTAGATGCAAGTGAGGAAGTCAAAACACAAATGTTAGAATCATTAAAGAAAAGAATTACTGGAGAAGCAAAATAAAAAGAAAAAGTGATAAAACCTTAATCAAGTTTAATATCACTTTTTTTGTTGAAGAAAAGGAAAATAAGAAATGAATCTACAATGCCTCTCTTAAATCAATTCTCATCTATCTTTATTCATCCCGAACTTTAGCACCAAGTCGATTAGACACCTCATTCATAATTTTGTTAAATACCACCATAACTTCTTCTTCTGTAAGTGTACGTGTAGCATCAGAAAAAGTTAACGTATAAGCAAGAGATTTCTCATCTTGACCAACATTTTCACCTTTATAGACATCGAAAATTCGGATATTCGTTAAAAGTTTTCCCCCAGATTTCTTAATTTGTTCTTCTACCTTACTAGATGGCGTATCTGAAGAAACGACAAACGCAACGTCCTTAGAAACAGTAGGATATCTTGAAAATTCTTTATATTGCATTTTCTTAACACGGAAATCGAATATTTTCTCAAGCTGTAATTCAGCAACAAAAACAGAATCTTTAGTGATATTCGGATGAATTTTTCCGATAAGACCCACTTCTACATTATTTAAAATAAGGGCTGCACTTTGACCTGGATGTAAATAAGAATAAGTCTTCTCAACAAAACGATAACGATTTTTGTATCCGAGAGACTCTAATAATTCTTCTAGTATTCCTTTTAATATATAAAAGTCTACTTTCGTATTCGTTAAAGAAAGACCATAATCTCCAGACATTAAAATACCTAGTTTTTCCTCTTCAAAATAACCGGTTTCTCCTTTAGAAAAACAAGCACCAATTTCATAAATAGAAACATCTTTATTTCCATGTTTTTTATTATACTCATAGATATACATCAAAGAAGGTAAAATATTATAACGAAGCGTATTTCTATCTTCAGTCATCGGATCTAATATACGAACCATCTCAAATTCATCATCGGAATAAGTATGAACATCACTATCTTTAATTAATGCATAACTCAAAGTTTCATTAAGACCCAAAGAGGTTAATTTATTCCTTATATAACGATTATCTTTGTTGACATAACCCGGTTTTACAGGAAGAACCATTTGATGTCCCTCAATTTTATCGATTCCATACATTCGTCCAACTTCTTCGATTAAATCTTCAACGATGGAAATATCTCCTCTTCTACTTGGTACATGAACAACAAGTAAATCTTCGCTTCTTTCTTCTACACAAAATCCTAAATCAGTAAAAATCGTAAGAATTGATGATTTCTCAATTGTGGTTCCCAAAATTTTATTGATTTTAGACACGGTAATTTCAATTAATCGATCAGACATATCTGCATGATTATATTCAACGATTCCAGAAACAATCTCGGCATCTGCATATTTTTCTAACAGATGACAACTACGCATCATTGCCATATAAGTTCGTTTAGCATCTAGTCCCTTTTCAAAGCGAATACTTGCTTCACTACGAAGAACCTTTTTAGAAGTTCTACGAATACTAGTTGCATCAAATATAGCGGATTCAATCACAATATTTTTGGTATCATCTTCAATTTCTGTAGTTAGTCCCCCCATAACCCCAGCAAGTCCAATTGCAGAATTTTTATCAGCAATGACAATATCAGAAGAAGAAAGAATTCTTTTTTGTCCATCTAACGTAGTTAACTCTTCCCCTTCTTTCGCCATTCTTACGGAAAGATAGTTTCCAAGACGGTCATAGTCATAATAATGAAGTGGCTGACCAGTTTCTAACATAACGTAATTAGAAATATCGACAACATTATTAATCGGACGAATTCCACTAGCAATCAAGCGATTTTTAATGAATGTTGGACTTTCTTTAATAACCACATTTTTCACCATTTTTGCAAGAAACAACGAACATTGTTCAGTTTGGATATCTATCGAAAACAAATCGTGAATATCTTCTTTATTTTCCTTAAACGTAAGGTCAATATCTTTTACTGGTTTTTGATAAAGTGCTCCGATTTCATAAGCCATTCCTAAAATACTTAATAAATCTCCACGATTAGAAGTGAGTTCAAAATCGATAATTTCATCATCCATTTCTAGGTAGGAAATTGCATCTTCCCCCACCTTTGCCTCCAAGGGAAGTTCATGAATTCCCGCACTATCTTCTTCTTTTAAATATTTATGCTCAAGTCCAAGTTCTGCCATTGAACAAAGCATTCCATTAGATTCAACACCACGAATAACACCTTTTTTGATAATCCCTCCAGGAAGATTTGCTCCAGAAAGTGCAACAATTACTTTTAATCCTGTACGAACATTAGGTGCACCACAAACAATTTGTAAAACTTCATTACCAACATTTACTTTACAAACATGTAAATGGTCACTATCTGGATGGTCAATGCAATCTAACACTTCTCCAACAACAAGATTCGTACAAGGAATTAATGGAACAACTGAGTCATATTCATTTCCAATCGAAGTCATATCTTCGGCAAGTGTCTTTGTATCTACAGGAATATCTACATATTCGCGAACAAAATTTCTACTTAACTTCATTTTCTTCATCCTTTCTATCAAATTGTTCTAAAAAGCGAACATCATTGGTATATAAATAACGGATATCGGGAATCGCATACCGAAACATAGCAAATCTATCTAGTCCTGTTCCAAAAGCAAAACCAGTCCAAACTTCCGGGTCGTATCCTCCCATGCGAAGAACATTCGGATGAACCATTCCTGCCCCTAAAACTTCTATCCAACCTGTTTTTTTACAAAGCGGACATCCTGTTCCTCCACATTTAAAGCAACTGACATCCACCTCAACAGATGGTTCAGTAAAAGGGAAGAAACTTGGACGAAAACGAACCCTAGTATTCTCACCTAACATTTTCTTAGCAAATAACTCAAGTGTGCCTTTCAAATCAGCAAGGGAAATATCTTTATCAATGACGAGCCCCTCAACTTGACCGAATTGATGAGAATGTGTAGCATCATCATCTCTTCTGTAAACCTTTCCTGGACAAATCATACGAATCGGTGTCTTTTCTTGATTTTCCTGCATTGTACGAGCTTGTACACTAGAAGTCTGCGTCCGAAGAAGGTACTCCTCGTCGATATAAAAAGTATCTTGAGCATCACGAGCCGGATGACCTAAAGGAACATTTAATCTTTGAAAGCAATTTTCATCAGTTTCTAATTCCGGTCCACGAACAACATCATATCCCATAGAAACAAAGAAATCTTCAACATCTTCAATAATGCGATGAAAAGGATGACGACTTCCTCTTCTCACCTTTTTGCTTGGTAAACTAATGTCAATTTTTTCTTTTTCCAACTTCTCATTCAAGATTTTTTCTTGGATTTGACAACTAAGTGCATTAATCTTCTCCGTAACAATAGAACGAACCTCTCCTGCAACTGCTCCCACTTCTCTTCTTTGCTCTTCCGTTAACTCACGCATATTACTAGTAAGTTCTGTCACAAGACCCTTTTTTCCTAGATATTTACTTTTTAACTCAATTAATTGTTGCTCAGTAGTTATCTGTTTTAAGTCATTTTCCAATGTTTCTAAAATATAGTCTTTCTTTTCTTCCATAAATTTCATCCTTTCCCTTGTTGAAGAAAAAAAGAATCTATTTTTAAGGACGAACAACTCGTGGTACCACCTTATTTCATAGATTCTTCTATCTCAAATTTTTAACGCAAATAAGTTTTGCGCCTACTAAAGTAGGAACTCTAAAAAACGAAATTTCAAATTATTTCCCTGATTGTTTTCACCAACCACAATCTCTCTTCTTAAGGAAAAATAACTCTACTAGATTTTTCTTCAACGTCTTTTTTCTTAACACTTATCAATTATAGCAGATTTTTATCATTTGTAAAGTTTTTTTAGTCAGTTCATAGGGCAATCGCAAGAAAAAAGTCAATAATGTTTTGAAATACTTCAAATATTC
>CAJUNG010000014.1 GCA_910587725.1 uncultured Bacilli bacterium | reverse complement strand
CTCACTTTCCATAGAATTTACCTCTTCAAAGTGGATTTTACTTTTGCAACTGACCCTTTTGCTTATTTTTCACTTTTCATTTCAAATAAAGCATCTCTTAATTCCATTGCTCGTTCGAAATCCATATTTTTTGCAGCTTCTTTCATTTCTTGTTCTAGGCGTTCCATTAATAATTCTTTATCTTTTTTACTCATTTTTTGTTGTTTACTTTCTTTTTTAGAATCATCTTCATTGCTAATTAAATCACGGATTTCTTTTTGGATGGTCTTTGGCGTAATTCCATGAATTTGATTATATTCTTCTTGAATTTTTCTCCTTCTTTTTGTTTCTTCAATTGCGTTATTCATACTATCCGTCATATGGTCTGCATACATGATACAATGTCCATTTGCGTTTCTTGCACATCTACCAATCGTTTGAATCAAACTTCTCGTACTTCTTAAAAATCCTTCTTTATCCGCGTCTAATATAGCAATTAAACTTACCTCAGGAATATCAATACCTTCTCTAAGTAAGTTGATTCCTACAATACAGTCATATTTTCCCATTCTAAGGTCTCGAATAATTCGCATTCTTTCTAACGTTTTTACCTCACTATGAAGGTAAGCTACTTTAATGTTGACTTCTTTTAAGTAATTGGTCAATTCTTCTGCCATACGAATGGTTAATGTCGTGATTAATGCTCTTTCTCCTTTTTCGATTCGCGCATTGATTTCTCCCACTAAATCGTCAATTTGCCCCTCGGTTTTTCTCACCTCGATTGTTGGGTCAAGAAGTCCGGTTGGACGAATAATCTGTTCTACAAATTGGTGACTAGTTTTTTCTAGTTCATAATCTCCAGGGGTTGCAGAAACATAGATTGCTTGATTGATTTTCTGTTCAAATTCATCAAATTTTAATGGCCGATTGTCTAATGCACTCGGAAGTCGAAAACCATAATCTACAAGATTCATTTTTCTTGCTCTATCTCCGTTATACATTCCTCGAACCTGAGGTATAGTTACGTGAGATTCATCAATTACTAGTAAGTAATCTTTCGGGAAGAAGTCCATTAATGTGGTGGGCGTTTCTCCTTCTTTTCTTAAAGACATATGTCTTGAATAGTTTTCTATTCCATGACAAAACCCAGTTTCTTCTAGCATTTCTATATCATAGTTCGTTCTCTGCTCAATTCGCTCTGCAGGAAGTAGTTTATTATTTTCTCGAAACCAAGAAAGGCGTTCTTTTAATTCTTCTTTTATTCTTTTGATTGCTTCTTGTAGTTTTTCATCGCTTGTAACAAAGTGACTAGCGGGGAAAATACTAATGGTTTTTTTATTCGAAAGAACTGCCCCTGTTAACGTATCAATCTCAGAAATTCTGTCAATTTCATCACCAAAGAATTCGATTCGATATCCTTTTGTCGTCATATAAGTGGGAATTAATTCTACTGTATCTCCTTTTACCCTAAAAGTTCCTCTTCTAAAATCTAAGTCGGACCGCTCAAATAGCATCTCTACGAGTTTAGTTAAAAGATTTTTTCTTTCGATTGTTTGTCCTATAGCAAGGGTTAGCATTTTATTTTTGTATTCTTCTACTTCTCCAATTCCATAAATACAAGAAACACTAGCGACTACGATGACATCATCATAGGAAAGCAAGGAACTTGTAGCAAAGTGTCTTAATTCGTCAATTTCATCATTAATCGATGAGTCTTTTTCAATATAGGTATCGGTTGAAGGAACATAGGCTTCTGGTTGATAGTAATCGTAGTAAGATACAAAATAGCAGACATGGTTACTTGGAAATAATTCTTTTAATTCAGAGTAAAGTTGTCCAGCTAGAGTCTTGTTATGAGCAAGTACTAAAGTTGGTTTGTTCACTTCTTGAATTACATTTGCGATTGTAAATGTTTTTCCAGTTCCTGTTGCTCCTAGTAAAACCTGGTGTTTCTCACCTTTTCTAATTCCACTAGCTAATTTGTGAATCGCCTCAGGTTGGTCCCCACTTGGCGTATATTTTGACTCTAATTTGAACATAAATTCCTCCTTACTATGACTACTGTCAACCTCAAAATTCGTATCCAAAATTTTAAATTGGAGATTTCAAATGGTTAATATTGCATGGATACGAATCTCGGCCACAAATTTGATTCGTAACATTTAGTAACACTAAATAAACTTGTCTAACCTATTTTAACACTTATCAAATAAGAAAACAAGAAAACTTTTTTCTCAATTTTCTTGTCTTTTTTTCACTTTTTTACAAGTTCAAAATATAGTCGGATAATAGCAAATTCGTATCCAAATTTGGAGTAAAAATTTCTAGTGTTCTCAATAAGTTTAATTACTATTTTTTACATTTAAAATAAACATAATAAGAATGGTCTTGCTGTTCTTTATATTTTGGTTTTAATTTAACGATTTCATCAGTTACATATGATTCTTTCATACGTTCTAATCTAAATCCAGCATCGATTAATCCATTTACTAAATGTGCCATATTTCTATGATACGTTTCTACACCATCTACAATCCAACGGCTTATTCTTTTTCCTTCATTGTTATAATCGCTTATTAAAAAATATTTTTTATTATTTATCATTACATAGTTATTAGAATAATCATCTAATATTGCACAAGAATCCATTGGATGTCCATAAGAAAAAATGAACTTGCCTCCATCTACTAGTAAATTATAAACTTTTTTACATAATCCATCATAATCTTCAATATAATGAATCGCAAGAGAAGAAACAACTAAATCAAATTTCATATCTAATTTATCAATATCTTGCATAGACATTACTTTATATTCGATTTTATCACTATGAGTATTTTTCATTGCTTCGTTTATCATATTATTAGATAAATCTATACCAACAACTTTTCTTGCGCCTTTTTCAACTAATTTTCTATCATGTTTGCCAGTACCACAACCCAAATCTAATATTGACAAATTTGTAACGTCACCAATTAATTCAAATAATTGCGGAATTTCAATTAATTCATTTGCACTAAAATCACTTTTTCTCAAATTTTGGTATTCCTCAAAAAATTTTTTATTATCATATATATTTTGTTGTTTCATACTTCATATCCCTTCATGAATTTTTATTTGTTTTCTATTAACGTTTTATTATCATTATTGATTTGTTCTTGTAACACTTCTAGTTCTTTAATATTCTTATTATTTTTTAATGCTTCCATTTGATTTCTTGCTGATTTATTTAATTGTATTAATCTATCAGATTGCTTTATATTCATTCTAATTAATTCTGCATTAGTGTTTTCTAAATTACTTAAAATTATTAAATGAAGCAAATCAGTATAATCTCTCATATTACCATTCTTCGCAAGTTCAGGTTTGTTTTCTCGCCATTCCTTAGCAGTCATACCGAACAAGGCAACATTTAAAACATCTGCTTCATTTGCATACACAAACTTAATTTGTTGTTCTGTTAAAGTAGGAACAATATATTTTTTAATAGCATCTGTATGGACTACATAATTTAATTTAGATAACAATCTATTTGCATGCCATTCTATTTTTTCTTGATATGTTTCATTTCTTTTCAATCTTTCAAATTCTTTAATTAAATATAATTTAAATTCTGGACTAATCCAACTAGCAAATTCAAAAGCAATATCGCTTCTAGCAAATGTTCCACCACCATATTTACCAGATTTAGATATTATACCGATTGCATTTGTTTCTCTAATCCACTTTTGAGGAGACATAGTAAAAGCATGCCTTCCTGCTTGATTTTTAAACTGGTCGAATTCGACTACTTTAAAGTTTTCATTATTTAATTCTTCCCACACTCCTAAAAAAGAAAGAGTTTCTTTATTTCTAAGCCAATTTTTAACCACATCTGCTGGTGCTTCATCGTTTTGTGTTTTTGCTAAATCTGTTAATGAAATATATTCATATCCACTAATTCTAACAACATTTATTTTACTACCTTTAACATCCATCTCTGATTTGATTATATTATTTTTCACAAGTTTTCTCCTTTCATATAAATTATATGTATATCTTAACACAATCTACTTTACAACTATATTTTTAATGAACAAATTTGAAAGATAAAAAGTCACAAATTCTATTTATATTTCAATAACCTTCATTATCTAGATCAACTCTTTCTATTATACTATTATCAATAACAAGCAATTCTAGTTTATTTTCTATTTCTTTTATTTTTTTGTTAGAAAATTATTTAAATCGTCTTAAAATTTTTTGAAATAATTCATTATTTTTTGGGTTTGAAGCAGCATTTTTGTGTCCAGAACCACCAAAATATTCCGCAATTACTGAGACATCGACATCTTTTATCGCTCGATAAGATACACTATCTTTATCTTCTATAATCATTCCCACGACATCTATATTATTTTTATTGTTTTCTTTTATTACGTCTGCTATGTCATTTCGATATTGATATAGTGTTTTAATATATCCAATCCGGAAGGTTTCACCAGCAATGTTTAAAATTTCTACAATCATAAATTCTAACATCTTACTTATTTTTTCCATTAGTTCCTGTTCAAAGGTCTGAACTATGATTTCCTCTTTTTCATTTAATCTAACACTCTAGAATTACTAGAAATTATTCTTTTTATCATTGTTAAATAATAATTAATTCCTTGAGTTTCAAAAATTATATGTAGCTTACGGGCAAGGTCATTTTTATTTTTATACCAATCCCAAGTATCATATTGACGAGTTAATTCAACAAATTCATCTAGAACAGGATTATCCATTATCAGATGATTATTTTTAAGGTATTGATAGAATAGGCTTGTCCCACTTTCTTTAATTAAATCATGTTCTGACACTACTGTTACAAAATCATAAGAATTAAATGCCTCTGCTGTTTTATGATGATCTAAAACTTGAAATTTCTGACATAATCGTTTGTCTTTGGAAATTTTTTCTAGAGTATCTTTCTTTGGACATAAATCAGTAACGATAATCTTATCATAAGAGTAAATACTTTCTTTATCATACTCGATATTTATCTTTTCATCTAATTCAAAGGTTTTGCATAAAACTAACTCGTACTCTAGATTTGAAGCATTTGCAAGTATTGCACAGCCTAATCCATCGATATCCTGTTCATGAGTAAATAATAGTATTTTCATTTTACTACCTCACCTATCTTACAGTCATATTTTAATTATTATTTATGTTCTGATAAGCTCATACTCTACCTTATTCGTTCGTTTTGTTAAATCGTATTTTTTATGCTTTTCCTATATTTTAGCACCAATTTTATCATAATCCTATCTAATATCTGAACGACACATATAAATATAAATCTAATTTTTCACAGATAGACGTATATAAGTTTTTACTTTTTATCTCTTTATCCTTGTCTATATTTTCTTTTTATACGGTTTCTTTCCCGTCTCTTGTGTACCGAATGTTAAGGCAATGGATTGCCCCTCATCAAAATTTTGTTCTAAGCTTTTGCCTTGGCTCACTATACTAGGTGCAATCGTTACTTCGTCAATATAAGTTTTAACATTTTGGTTAATTGAATTAAGTACTAATTCTCCAATATTCGACTGCCCTAATTTTTTAATATTTTCTCTAGTTAAATCTACATTTCTTACTAATAATGACTGAAATAAATCAATTACATTTTTAGATAATGCTAAAGCCTCGCCTTCTGTTTCCTTTCCCTTGGCAATCGTTAGCTCTGATAAGATTAAAGGAAGTAAATCATGGCATGCTAATTCTAAAGCACTAATCGTTAAATAATGAGTCGTAATCGCCTGGGCTACCTGTGCTAATGTCTGTTTCATCAAAAGATTCGATGTTTGAAAACGATTTATTTTATTTCTCAAAACTTCTAAATTCGAAGAGATTCTTAAAAATTCATCATAATCTGTATTATTTTCCGGATTTAAATATCGAAGTTTTTCTTCTAATTGCATGAGTACTCCTTCTGCAATGGTTTGTTGTTGATTATTTTTTTGACGATAAATTTCTATACATCTTTGAATATTTCCATAACTTACTAATTCTTTTGACAAAATTTCAATATCTTCTTGTATTGTATTTCTTAATTCTTTTATGCCCTCATAGTCGATTGAAGGCACTTCTAGTTGTGTTTTTTGTTTTTTAAAAATTCTCGCAAAAAATCCTCTTGGCTTTTCCTCTTGCATCTCTTTTTGATAAACTTTTTCAGTTACTTGATGAATCATTTTAATTGCCTCGTCATGTTTATCATTTAATCTCAGTGTTGCATACTCATCATGGATATAACTCGAGTGTTCAGCTAGGCGATTTCCAAAACGAAGAAGACTAACATAATTTGTTGGGTCTAATTTTTCTGGTTCTAGCTTAGAAAGTATTTCTACTCTTTTCTCTGGAGTAAGAACTACAATGTAGTCTTTTCCTGTTTCTACTTCTTCCTTTAGAATTTCGTAGTTCGTTCCAAAATGGGAAGATAGCTCTTCTAAAATTAAACTTTTATTTATTCCCTCTACAAAAATTTGTTTGATTAAGTCATCTACTGATAGGAATGATTTATGAGTTTCTATAATTTCAAAATATCTCTTACAGTTTGTTAATAGAGTCGTTTTATCATAATCGTCTGAAAGATTTTCGGTAATTGAATAATCCAGACCACAATAGTCTAAGATACTTTTTAATGTTAAATGATTTTTTTCAAAAAATTCTTTAGCTTTATTTGTAGTTAGAAAAACAGTTAATACGAGTGATAATTCTGTAATATCATCCTCTGTTTCTAAATTTCTCATATAATGTGTATTCTCTTTCATCGCATTTCTAATTCTTTCATGAAGCCTCGTTGCGGTTAGCATGTAATTTCTACAAGAAATATAATATTGAGAAAGAAGATTATTTTCTTCCTCTTCTAACTGCTTTTTCATTTTATATTCTTGGTATGTTTTATCTAAGTCCTCATAATCCTGATAAGTTCTTTTTAGTGTACTTAGCAATTTGCTTAATTCTACACTATTATTTAAATCTTTATTCCATAAATTTTGGGCAACTCTTTCTACTGTTAAATCGGTTCTTTTTATTCCCTGATTCTTTCCTCCGAAAATGAATACACCATATTTTTCTACTAATCTATCTATATCGACTTCCTCTTTTAGCAATTGATTCATGTCCATATTGAAAAATGTAGCAATCTTATCTTTTGTAAATCCCTCATCGAGGAAGAATTTTGCGATTTGATTTTCCAAAGATATTATTGCAAGGAGTAGAGATATAACTTCTAAATCTTTGTTATACCAATTCTTCCCTTTTTTTCTTAAGAAAGTGTCAATTTTAGAAGTAGTCTCTAGTAATTCAATGGTTTCTGTTGGCATATCTCGAAAGAATTTTTGCCTTAAATTCATTACTCTTATCTCTTCTTCTCTCTCCAACCTCTTTTTTAATAAATCTAGAAAGTCTGAACTAAGACTTTCTGATTCTTTATTTTTCAATTCTTCAAATATATTTTCCATAATCATACTTCGATTAAATTCACGATTACATAAATTCTCAATAACATCATTTATTCTAATTTTTTCTGAACTTTTATCTTTATTAACCCCATCTTTTACAAAACGGTGAAAACGATTCCTCAATATTTTTGGATTTACAGGATATTCTTCAATTTTTTCCCTACTTATTTCTATATTTAAAAGAACTAGTATTTTTTGAAGGGTGATTCCATTAGCTTGAAAGAATTTACTGACTTCACTATGATAGTAGTAATTTGCAATGCAAAGGGCTAATGTATCGATATCATCTTCTGTTTTTACATAATCTTTATTTAATTTTTCTTCTTGCATTTGTTCTAAAAGAATGCTATAAATTCTGACTGTAAAATCCATAAAATCTATAGTTTCTTTTGATAGATTATTGTAAAACGATTGAATATATTTCTGATATAATTTTATTTTTAATTTTTCTGTGTTTTCTTCTACATTTTTTTCAGAGAAATCCACTGCCTGACTATCACAGTTAGCAAGTAAACAAATTTTTTCGATAGCTAGCGTATTCGTAACTGTTCTCTGCCATAGTCTTTCTAAAATTGTTCTTATGTTTTCAGGATTTTCTTCTTTGATGGTTTCTTGCGTGTTTGCTGAATCTACATCCAGAGTTTTTGTCCGATAATATATTTGGTAGTTTTCCTTAACTACGTAAAGGTTACTAGGTAACTTCCGAAGTTTTTCTTCATGTATCATTTCTTCAATAGAAAGAATTTCTTCGATTTTCTTTAAGGTAAGACCTTGTTCTTCTAACATTTCTTTAAGGACTACTTGCTGTTTCTGATTTTCTTCTTTTTCATCGTTGGTAAAATAAACGGATAGCAACAATGATATTGCTGTTAAATCCTCTTCATTTCCCTTTAAAATAACCCTCTGATAATCTTCATCGTTTACTTTTTTATAGAGTATATCTCTAATCCTTGATGCATTTTCTAAATAATTAATGGTATCGATATCTAGTTCTTTAAAAAGAGATTGTTCTAGTTTTATCTGTTGCTCTAAATGTTCTTGCTTTTGAATCGTTTTCAATTCTTTTTTTAGATTGCTTATATCCTTATTAAATACTCGAGAAATATATTCAGTTGTTGTTTTTTGCCATGCATTGAGTAAGATGTCAATAGGAGTTAAACCCAAATATAAAGTATCATCTTTTAAGAATGTAAAAAGGTCTGAACAAGTACTAAAAGCATCTTTTTCCCTTGAATTAGCATCTATTGGACATTCTAAGTTAATCTCAGATTTTCGAAAGCCATATTTCCTTATAATTTTCTTATAATTTTCTATCTGACTCAAAAAATAGAATAGAATTACTGATTTTCCGGCATAACCTTCTATATAATTGTTTCCTACATAGAAACCATTATTATCATAATGGTTTAGAGTGGGCAGTACACTTTTCATAAAATCTAGTGTTTCCTTTGGTACTTTTTCTACAAATTTTTCATAACTTATTGTCATATTATTACCTACCTCGCTAATCGCGATTATTATAGCATAAAATCGTTGTTTTGTAAAGAAAAAGCAGAAAGTACGTATCTAACATTATCAGAAATTAAAAACGAACTATCCTAGGTACGATAAGGGTTTGCTCGTTTTTGCTACAAAAGTAAAGATATCATGATTTTCAGAATTTTCGATAAAAATCCCCAATATTTTGGTACTAAGTTAACCAATTTTATGGAAAAGTAAAATACTCTTTTTACATCAATAAAAATTCTATCTTCTTTCCTGAAATTAAATAGGTCATGTCGCATAAATTTGCAATATGCCCTATCGTCCTATTATCTCCATATTTAAAATGAGTGAAAATTCAGTTTTTTCATCGTTTATAAATATCATTTACAATTAATATTCTTGGTAGAAACAGGATTATCACTATAACTTTAATATATCCATTACATAGTTTCTAATATTATCATCCTTTAACATAAAATAATTAGTATCCTACAAAATGTATTTATCAAAATCTAAATTGCATTGTATATCAACAATTTCTTTTAAATCTGTTTCATAAATTATTTCTTTCTCGTGACATAGTAGAGTTTGCTTTCCTATTCTATAAGATTCAACATCAGTAGGAAAGTCACTTTATTTTCATTCTATCATTTAATACTATATCTTACGATTTCCTAACTTTTTTTTCAATGTTTTAATTGCAAGTGCTCTAGCACTAATTGCATTTTTTTCTTCTGGTGATAACTCTGCTAAAGTTAAGCCATTTGAAAGTTCAAAGATTTCATCAAATCCAAATCCATTTTCTCCTCTACGTTCTGTGGAAATAAAACCTTCTAATACTCCTTCTGATTCAATAAATTCATCCCCATTATAATAAACTAAACTGCAAATCACTTTAGCACTTCTGTCATTATATTTATTAACTTTTTGTATCAAATGCTCATTTCTCATTTTATCCGTCGCATCATCCCCTAAAAATCGATGGGTCATAACACCTGGAAATCCATCTAATGCACTGATACATAATCCAGAATCATCCGCAATAGTCTCTTCATGAGCAATTTCATAGATTTCTTTCGCTTTCTTTTTCGCATTCCCTAAAAATGTATTTTGATTTTCTAAAACATCTACAGTAATTCCTTTTTCTCTTAGTGAACTAATTTGATACTCACTAAATATTTCTTTTATCTCGTTTAGTTTACCCTGATTGTTTGTTGCGATAATCATATCCAAATATCCTCCTTTAAAGGTTTAAATCTATATTTTTGGCTAGGCCTAAATCCACTTTTTGATTGTTCCTGTGTTTCTATTTTCTCACAATATTTAACTATCTTTTTTCTAAAATTAGACTTATCGACAGTAGAATCTTTAATTATTTCATATAAAATTCTAACCTCTTCTAATGAAAATGAGCTTCCCATAAACTTAAATAAAACATCACTATTATCCACACTAACTCTAATTTTTTTATAACTAGTTAAAAGCGACAATAAAGTTCTTTCGATATTTGCATCGACTACATCAATTTCATGAAAATATTCAATATTATTATTCTTTTCTACCCCAATGGTTTGATATCGATAATTTTCTTCTCCAAACGTAATTGTATTATTATCTTTTACTTTAAAATCAATTAATTGATAGTCTTCATTTAAATTTGTAATATTTTCAGTATTAGTAATACCAAGGTAAAGAATTCCTACATGATTTTGATCATCCATTGTAAACACTTGTTCTAAATGAAAAATATCTGAACCAATTATTCCGGATAAATACTTTTTCATCTGTTTTTTCATCCCAGTACCATCAAAATCAACACTAGGAAGTTCCCGATTTTTTGTTACTAAAACTTTAATTTTCTGAATATTATTCTTTCTAATATTATCATTTTTTTGACTATCTAGAACGAAGAAACAACCGATTATCTTCACTTCCATAATTTTCTATCTCCTTACTTATTATTTGTGATATACCATAAAGAAATATAGAAAAATTAAGAAAATCTAAACAGGCTCTGTAGTAGATAAACACGCTAAATTATAATCTAACTTTTCTTCATTGATATCAACACTAAAACTACATCATATTTGTTAAATATTTTACATCCACTATAAATTCTTTTACTATCTGATAATTCATTAGATTATAATCATTATACATTATTTTATCTTGAAATACAGCTAAATTTGAAATATTTTTCAGAATAAATTCTTCTAAAAAATACGGATTTAATCACGATGTCCTTAGTATCTAAGAATCCAGATTTTTTCGGAAAAACCATCTGTATCTAGAAATCAAAAATAAGTTCCCATTTTTTCAAGTGCTATTCTTTTCAATATAATATCTAGTAGCAGTTTTCTCTTTATCATTTTTGAAACATTGATTTTTAACTTTTCACCGAATCATTTTGCCACTACAATATGTATTTCTATCCTTGGTATGATATTTTTTTCTATTAAATTATTTTTGTTATCTAACAATGATAGAGTTTCTTCCAGCTCCGGTTCCAATGAATTTCACTTTTGTATTTGTTAATTCTTCAATTCTTTCGATATACTTTTTGGCATTTGTTGGTAAGTCTTCATAATTTTTACAATGACTAATATCACCAAAGTTTCCTTCAAATTCTTCATAAAAAGCACCTAAAACAACATCTACCATTTTCCTTTTCTCCTTTTCTTTTTTCTATTTCACTAGCACTTTCTGTTTCTTTACATTTGTAATATTTTCTGCTAATGCTAATTCTTCTTCTGTACAATTTAATATTTTTGTGTAATGACTTGGACTTTCCAATAATTGATCAAATTGATGATTACTAATTCCTAAAACAGGACTTTCTAAATCATCCGGTCTTTTTTTCCTGTTATATCTATATAAATCATAAAGACGAACTTGGTTCTGATCTATTTTATGATATGGTGTATATAAAGTCGGTCTAATAAAAGTATTCATTTTTGTTAAATAATAAAATGTATTAATAATATCTTGTCTTGTCTGATTTGGAATTCTAACCATAATCATCGCTTTTGCCGTAATATTTGCATCTTGGATATTTCTAATTGCTTGATCTGTTTTTTCAAATACAAAATCTTTTGTATGAATAGAGTTTAAATTTCCTGTAACTCCTTCTACTCCCAAACCAATTAGTGTACATCCAGCATCATTCATAATTTTTAATAATTCTGCATCATCCATCAGTAAAGAAGAACTTTTTTTCTCGTAACTTCATCTATTCTAGTAGCACATCCCCAAGTTATATCTGAATGTTTTTCCTTCATCATTTGACAAAGCTCAAGTACATATTGTTGATCTAATGTTAGATTAGCTGCGAAAAATTCGATATAAGGAAATTCCCCTTGAAGAGCACTTAATGAACTATCAATACTTTCAATTGGTCTTCTTCTTTCTTTTCTTCCTTCTGTAAGTTGTAACAAGCAATGTTCACACTGAAATGGACAACCAGTACTAACATTTAATACATATCTAGCATGATGATTTTCTTCATAATAAGCTCTCGATAAATGAATAGGAGTAAAGTCCATTCATCATCTGCAATATATAAACTGCTAGCAGCATCCATTGATTAGTTTTTTTGTCTTTAACTTTAATTCCCGGCAATCTATGTAAACTGTTATCATTGTTGTAGTCTCTAAGAAAAGTTTCAATACATTTTTGATCATGACCTAAACTAGCTAAAGCGTCAATCGGAATTTCTTGAAATAAACTAGGATATAGTCTTGGAATCGTTCCATATCCCATAACCGGAATGTCCGGATAGATATCTTTTATTTTTTCAATTAAATCCTGTGCCTCTCCTGCATTTTCATAAGTAATTTGCAAAACGACTTTCTTTATTTTTTCCTGACCAATTAATTCAAGTATTTCACTTTGTTCTTCATATCCATATTGACCATGAATATCACCATCTTTATAAAGAATTTGATTAGGAAATAATTTTTCTAAGTACGTGATATATTCACCAAATTGTGAAAAATGATAATTGATATGTGTTACCTCTTTCGATTTTGGCCATACGAGTAAATATTTTTCTTTCATTTTCATCTCTCCCTATATATAATATTTATATTTTTCTTAACATTTTATTTTGATTATGTCGTTCAATATAATCCATTGCCGCAAGTTTTTTTGAAGAAACATACGCTAATGATGCACCCCCTCCAGAGGATAGATAAGTAAATACATCTTCACAGTTAAATTTTGATACTGCACTTAAAGATGCACCTCCTCCAACAACTTTTACTGCTTCTACATTTCTTAAAGAATTAAGTAACCTCTTAGTCCCATTCGCATATTCATCTTTTTCAAACTGTCCTGGAGTACCATTCATAAAGATTGTTTTACTGTTCTGATAGTAATCTTGATATTTCAAAATCGTTTTCATTCCAATATCTCGTATTTGATTGTCTTCTATGATAAAGTCTTCTGGTAAAACTATTTTAGATTGATAAATATTTAATATTTCTTTTAACTCTTCTAATGTTTTTTTAGAAGAACTATGGATACTATTTCCAATGTCATGTTTAAGTAATGAAAGAAATGTATTGGCAACTCCTCCACCTAAAAGCAAATGATTACAACTTTTTAAAAGTCCTCTCATATAAATGATTTTATCGTCTATCTTAGAAGCTCCCATAAATGCTGTAAATGGATGCTCGATATTAGTAATTAAAGGATTTAAATTTCTGATTTCCTCTTGAATTAATAAGCCATAATACGTAGGTAAATACCTAGAGATACCCGCAGTTGAAGCATGAATTCTATGCATAGATGCAAACGCATCAGTTACAAAGATATCGCCTAAGGAAGCATAAAAATTGGCTAATTGTAAATCATTATTGCTTTCCAAATTTTCCGGATAATCGAAAAATCGTGTATTTTCCAAAGGCATAATTTCTCCAGAATTTAATTCTTTTGACTTTTCAAAAACCTCATTACGATTAGGATTATCAGAGAAAATAATTGGTTTATCTAATAATTCAGATAATCTATGCGCAACAATTTTTAAAGAATTATTAGAAAAATCATCTTGTGATTTAATTCTTCCCATATGTGAAAGTAAAATAAGACTACATCCTTGACTAAGCAAGTAATTAATTGTTTTTAGTGACTTTACTATTCTTGTATCATCTTGAATTATTCCATTTTCAATGGGAACATTAAAATCACAGCGAATAATAATTCTTTTATTTTGTAAATCAACTTCATCTGTGAATTTCATATTACCTCCTACAATAAAATCTTGATTATTTCATTGTCCCTCCTTACATAAAGTATTTTATACCATAAGTATGATAATTATCAATAATCTTATGGTGTTTTTTACTATAAGTTTTTTCATTTTAGAAAAATAGCTGATTTTGAGATGAGGTTTGCTTGTGTTTTATATGAATCCTTTTTATCTGTTTTTTCTTTTTCTTCTCACTCTTCTTAATTATGACGGATTCCCATTCCTCAACATATTCAGATTTTGGTTCTTGGCACAAGAATTATTTCAATCTCAACCTGTTTCATCGAATATATTATATGAAGGTTAGATATCGTGTTTGTTGACGGGAACTTTATCTCTAAAAGACCTACGTTATTCAATCTTCCAAGCATAATAAAAAAGTGCAAACTTCAATCACATTTCTGTAACTAATTATTACACTTTTAAAGTATTAAAAAACCTATACTTTTTCGTATAGGTCATAAATTTTATTCTACGCTACAAGTGAATCCATCATCTTCAGCAATTTTTTTATTTTCTTCTAAAGTACTAGTATCATTAACTAAATCTTCAAATCCATAGTTTTCTAAAGCTTCTTTACTAGCTTTTTCGATATCGATATCTAATGTTACTTTGTATTCATATTTTTTATCGTCTTTTGTAATTTTTAAGCTAACACCATCTTGGTCTGTTTCTTCATTTTGGCTATCCATCGATTTAGTAAATTCTTCCCAATTTTTTTTGATGTCATCATCCGTAATTTTGGTGTTCACATCCACTTTCATATGATTCAGCTTATCATTTTTGAATTTCATGGAAATTGTCTGTTCCATATTCATTCCTGTTTCTTTTTCTGTAGATGTACAAGTTAGCGTTTTTTCTGTTTGCTGATTTCCACAACCAGTCAACAATACAACAAATGCCAGTCCTAAAAACATCATGCTAAATTTTTTCATAACTCAATCTTCCCTTCTAGATTCATTATATCTTATGATGATTTAAAATTCAAGCCTAATTCTTCCTAAGTTTAACCAGAAGATATTTATCCCATTTACTGATTCATCTTAATTTTTTTATCTAAAATCTCTAAAGTCTAGAAATATTTTCTTCTTTTTAGAATATGAAATAGTAAGATGGTGAGCGTATGCAAAATGAAAATATCAAAGAAACACAATTAAAAATTATTGATGGTCAACTAATTGGATGCATTTTGTATGTCGTATCTTTACTTATTTCAATTATTATTATTTTAAATCAACGAAAAATCGTATTAGGAAAGGAAGCTTTTTTAACAGGTCATGAAGCCCAGATATTATCGCTTGCAAATA
Organism: uncultured Bacilli bacterium; assembly: GCA_910587725.1. Taxonomy (GTDB): domain Bacteria; phylum Bacillota_I; class Bacilli_A; order RF39; family UBA660; genus MGBC162581. The sequence goes on along the minus strand of CAJUNG010000014.1, from coordinate 17,432 downwards.
AAATTTTTATTCTTTTTCTCGTCATTTTCTTTTTATATTTTAACTATGAAGGATATCTTTTGGCAAAAAAGACAAATCAGGATACGAAGGCTTTAGAATTACAATTAGTCGCTTCTATTCTTTCGATTATTATTGCCCTGATTGGCTTATATATTGTGACTTCCGCTTTTCAAAGTACGAATCTAGAAGTAGCGGAGATTGAAAATCCTTTTGCCTAAAGTTAGTTTATAATTCTTTTAAGGATTTGTCTAATTTTTTGTCTTTCAACTTCGAAATAATGATAAGTAAAAGGAGAAGGATGAAAATTATTCCTCCTATAATATAGTGTTTATTTTCTAATTTCCACATTTTGTTTTTTTCTGACTCTTCTTCACTTTCTTCATCTATCATCTTTTTCTTTTGTTTGACATTAATCATATAGGTATTTTTATTTCCATTTTCTGCAGTTACTTCGATGGTTACTTTATTATTATTTGCACGCAAATCTTCTGCTCCGATAATATTTACTTTTGCTTTACTATCTTCTGCTAGTGCTTCTACTTTAATTTGATTAATTCCTTCTTCTACAGTAATGTAGTAGTTCTTTTTCGTTTTTTCAAAGGGAATTTCTGCGTTTTCTACAGATAATGTTTTTAAATCGCTATTCTCATTCTTTTTTTGTGTTTGTGCTAATCCATGATTGATTTCATTTTCGATATTACTTTTTGGTTTTGTTGATTCAATAATACTTTGATGTTCAGTTACGGTTGTACCTCCGTTTTTTTCTTTGATTTTGATGGTTTTGACTTCATTGGACTTAGACATAATAACACCAATATCATCATTGGTATAATTGTAGTCTTCTTTTAATTGAATAATCGCTAATTGAATTTCTCCCATTTTAATATCTGAAGTAGGGAAAGTCGTATCTTTTACAAAGAATTTTAATCTTGTTTGCAATACATTTCCACAAAAGGCAAGGTTATCGATACAGTGATTAGCAATATTTGCCCCTACTTCACTATATACAAAATATCTGCCGTTTTCTTTATAAACCTTGTTATCCCATCCTGACATCCCTTCTATTTCAGTTAATATAAAGACATCATCATTAAATAAAATTTCATATTGTACAATGATTACTCCTGTTGTATCATAAGTGTACATATCCATATCAGCAAGGTTAATTCTAAAATCAAGTGTAAATTCTTTTCCGATTGCTTGTTGTTCTACTCCTGTTATAGAACTGCTATCGATAGATACGGCCTGAATACTTGTTGGATTCCATAATAAAACTAGTAGAAATAGAGTTATTCCTATTTTTTTCATCAACACTTCTCACTTCCTATTTTTTATTTTTATTTTAACAAATATTCTCTTTAATTTCTAGTATTTTTAATGGAATGAGCATTTTTTCGTTTTTCAATGATGGTTTCTTTCTATTTCTTTAATTTTTTCTTTTATTGTTTGAAATGCAGATAAGTTTTCTTCTTTATCCTTTATAAAAAAACTTATCATCTCTTATTCTATCATCCGCTATAACCCTACATCAGCTTTCTTTAGCTATAGCAATCAGAATGGTTAATGTCATGATTTGAGATATTGCACTTACACATATATTAGGATATTTTTGAATGCTTTGTATCACTTTTTCTACTTCTTCTTTGTAATAAATATCTAGTTCATTCTCTTGACTTAATGTCTCTAATAAAGGAAGAGCGTCTTCTAAATGCGCAATGTTATTTTTGTTCATCATTAATTTTTCTAAAAAGGCATATTTTTCTTTTTCCAAGGTAATGCCAATATCCTTTAATGCTTGTACAAGTGCTGTAAAATCAATATTTTTCATTGCATTTACAAATGCTGAGGTATTCGTTTGAAATAAGTTTTGCATTGTTTTAAAGATGTCGATACTGTCCTTTAATTTTTCACTTTCTTTGACTTCTGCAAAAATCACTTTGATTACTGCATTTTCTTCTTTTTGTTCTAACCGTTCAATCGCTTCTTTTTCACTTAAGTTTAATTCTTGCAGTTTCTTGACATTCTTCAAATGTTCAATTCTTTCTTTAATTTTGTTTTTATCTTCTATTAGTCCATAGAATTCTTTAATGATTAAATCTTTTTCTAGATTATACTTTTCTAATGCCGCACACTTATCTTCCATGAGTTTTCCATGATGCATATAAAGTGTTCTAATTTTCTTTTTTTGCCATTTTCTGCTAAAGAACTTACTGCGCAATGCTAATGTTTCTTTTTCTACTTGTTCTAGTTCCTCATTGATTTTTTTTATCTTTTGTTGTTCATTTTTTACGGATTCATAACGTTCTTCTATCCAATTTTGTCTCTTTAGTTTTTCTTCTTGTTCTAAAATTAATACGTTTTTTAATTTTTCAATCATTCTATCCCCTTCTTTTTTATTTTTGGTAAATGCATACAATTTCTTTGTATTTTATCAAATTTTTCGAGTTTTGAAAAGTCTTTTAACGATTTTTTTTTATCCTATTTTATAAGTTTCTATCCAATTTTGATAAGATTTCATTTCTTTGTCGCTCGGATTAACTTGTAAACAATAATTAATTTTACCACGTAGTTTTCTTAAATATTCTATATCCTTCTCTGTACTTTTAATTTTTTCTAAATGGCGTTTTATTCCAATTTTTTTTATATAGGAAATTTCTAACCTTATCTTTTTACGATAACTTCGTACTACTTGCATTTTTTCATTTACAACAATTCCTGTTACATTTTGTCTTGTCCTTTTTGATGCTACTACAATTTTTTGATAATTTAGAGAAAAGCCCATTTTTTTGAGTTCCACTTTTATATAGGAAATCACTTCTTTTTCAGAAAAGTCACCAGAAAAGGTTAAATCATCAGAATACCTCGTATAGGAAATATTTTTATTTTTCGCATATTCTCCAACTTTTTCATCAAATTCTTTTATCACTAAATTGGAAATATATGCCGACGTTTTTGTCCCTTGAGGAAGAAAATCTAGATAAGTGCATAGCTTTGTCAACAGGTAACCGACTGGTTTTGGATAATAATCTAAAGAAAAGCAAGCATTATATACCATAGAAAAAGTAATCGATGGAAAGAAATCCTTGATATCTAATTTTAGTATTTTTTTCTTTCTCACATGAACTCTTGCATTATCCATTAAAGATATCCCTTTGTGATAAGCCTTAGCATAAGATGAAATCGACATTTCCTCTAAAATATTTTCTTGTACTTGTTTTAGAAGGAAGCTTGGTTCATATAAGGTTCTGTATCCTCTCGTTTTCTTTTGAATATGAATTTCTCTATAATTTTGTTCTGTTTTATTCGAAAGTGTGTAAAGTGTTTTGATATAAGCTTTTCCTATTTTATCATTTAACAAATGAAGAGATAGCAAGATTTCATTAATTTATTTTTTGGTAACATATTTCCACATCTTCTATCTCCTCTTTTTCATCAGCAATACAAATTCGATAGGATAGTTGTTTTTGATGTACAGCACCAACGGTGAATACGCTTTAGGCGTATTGATGTACTTCAAAAACATTTCCTTTTTTCTCCAAAGAGACCCACGTCCCTTAGTGAACTCAACTAAGGTGGTATTTCTACCTAACTCTATTGCCTTGCCTTTATTATAGTTTTTTTGTCATTTTGTCAAGAATGAAAAAAGAGATACTCTCTATCTTCCAGTAAAGTTTACCCTTAACTTTGGAAAATAGATTAAATCTCTTGGGCCTTTGAAACTTCCATTACTATAAATCTTTTTCACGTATGCTGTATACTTATTCCAACTTCCACAGTTAGAATCTGAAGGATTAAAAATTCGACAAGGAGCAATTTCTAGGTGTAAGTGTGGTCCCATCGCATATCCACTATCTCCCATATAACCGATATAATCGTTGACACCAACTTGTTTTCCTACATAAAGTCCAGGGGCATACTTACTTAAATGCGTATAAAGGGATGAATAATATTTTCCATTTGCTGTTTTATGTTCTATAGTAAGTGTTAAAGCTCCATAGGAATCATGATAAATCGAAGAAATTCTTCCACTGGCAACCGGATAGATTTTCGTATTATATGGATTTCCATTGGAAACATCGATTGCACGATGTAGGCTACCCCAACGATATCCAAATTCACTTGTGACATAACCCTTATCAATTGGACGGTACCATCCAGCGACGTTGTTATTTTGTGCACAATCTACGCCAATGACATCTTTTGGCTGACATCCTAAAGCTTTAAAGCTATTTACTAGGTCTTGATAAATTTTTACCTGCTGACTAGAGGAAACTGAGTTTTCATTTAAGCTTGCTTGCATTCCTGTAAGTCTTGTGATTTGCGCAGTTAGCTCGATTTGTCTTTGTCCATATTCTTCTTGTTTTTTAGCTAAATCTTTGCTTCTTTTTTCATTGTTGTTAATCATTTCTTCTAATGATTTTACGAGATTATCGTTGTATTCTGTTAATTGTTGTACAACGGATACCCGGTAGATTAAATCTGTTAGGGTATCGGCATCAAAGGCATATTCTAAATAAAGATTTTCTCCTCGGGCGACCTGAAGGTATTCAAACAGTTGCTTTGTCTCTAAACTTTTTTCTTTGATTGTATTATTGTAATCCACAATTTCTTGACTCATTTTGTCAATATCTGCATTCATTTGTTGGACTTCTTTTTTTATGGATTCAATTTGGTCTTTATTTGCTTCAATTTTTCTTTCGGCTTCGTTTATTTCGTTTTGATATTTTGCCACTTCATTTTTATATTTATTCAGTAAATTTTGATAATCTTGCAAAGTTTCCGCACGAACATTTTCTGTTGGTAGGAATAGGCATGCAAGAAGGATTAATGCTAAACATATATTCTTTATCTTTCTCATACTTTTAAATACTTCCTTACTGCTCGATAACTTCCTATCATACCAACGAGCATACCTATTGTTAGAACGATTATAGCAGAAATATAGATGAATGGCTCTGGTGAAATGAGTTTGATTAATGGAGAACCTAAGTGACCATCCATTTTTTTATAGAATGCATAATATCCATAAATTACGATAAGAATTGGAAGAATTGAACCGATAAATCCTAACACCATTCCTTCTATCACAAATGGAGTTTTGATTGAAAAGTTGCTTGCACCGACAAGTCGCATAATCGAAATTTCTCTTTTTCTTGAGAAAATTGTTAATTTGATGGTATTCATAATTAAGAAAACCGTGACAATGATTAAGGCAATAACAATCAGAATCGATACTTTTTGTACTGTTTTAAAAACGCTAATTAGGCTTTCTACCATTTTTTCTCCGTAATCTACAAAGTCAATTCCATCTAAAGCCGTAATTTCTTCTGCCGTTTTTTTAATTTCTTCAATATCTTTTACAGTAACTTGAAAGGTATCTTTTAACGGATTTTCGCTTTCTGTCCACTCACCCATAATATTTTTGAAGATTTCATAGGATTCTTGCATCTCTTTTTTTACTTCTTCTTTTGTCTTTCTTCGACAAGTGAGGACATTGGGGTTTTCCTTAATTTTTGCTTCAATTCCTTCTAAATAACTGCTTGGGGTATCTTTTTCTACATATACAACCATAGTTACATCTTCACGAATTAGTTTAGTAAAGTTGTTCACGTTGAATGTTGCTAAAATAGAAATCGCAACAATAATTAAAGTGATTGTAATACACGAGATAGAAGCAATCGATAGTGAAAAATTTCGAAATACGCTTCGAAATGCATCTCGTATATTTCTTCCTAACATTCTAAATATCTTCATCGGCATACTTTCCTTTCTCATAATCATTGATTAGTCTTCCATCTTTCAATACAACAACTCTTTTTGCCATTTGATTTACAATATCTTTATCATGGGTTGCCATAATGATGGTAGTTTTCGTTGCTTCGTTGATGGATTCTAGAATTCTCATAATTTCCATACTCATCTCAGGGTCTAAGTTTCCGGTTGGTTCATCACAAAGTAAAAGTTTTGGTTCATTCACAATTGCTCTAGCTATCGCAACGCGTTGTTGTTCCCCACCAGATAATTCGCTTGGATAACTTCTTACTTTTGATTTCAAACCAACGAGCTCTAAAGCTCTTAGGGTTTTGGTATGGATTTCGGACTTTTTAGCACCAATGGCTTCTAGTGCAAAGGCAACATTTTCGTAGACGCTAAGTTTAGGAAGAAGTCGATAATCTTGAAACACAATTCCTAGTTTTCTTCTTAATTTATAAACTTTTCCATTCCGAATTTTTTTTACATTTAAACCACCAACAAACACATCACCCCTTGTTGGTTTTTCTTCTCTATATAACATTTTGATTAAGGTTGATTTTCCACTACCAGAACCACCAATGACAAAAACGAAGTCTCCTTTTCTTACTTTAAGGTTGATGTCGTATAATGCAGTTACTCCATTTCTATATTGTTTTGTCACATCATTCAATCTTATTAATTCCATGCTTTCACCCTATCTTTTTTCTCTACGTTTCCATTATAACATATTTTGTCGAATGATGTCGGAAATTAACGAAATACTAACCGATTTTTAATTAGTTGACGTTTTTTGGCAAAAGAAAAAAAACAGACTTTTCTGTTTTCCCTTAATTCCTTACCAAATTCAATCTCAGTTTTATCTCTAGAAATTAGTTTAAACAATGTTCAACATCAGACAAATACCATATTATTCAGTATATCATAACGATTTAAATTATCTTATGTTATCGAAATTGTCCTATTCGAAGTATCCTACAGTTTAGATATTTATCAATGTAATCTTTCATCAATTCATACTCAATATTATCTAATGACCAATCACTTTCTACACTAATTTTAACTACTTCTTTCTTTTGATTCCCTCATATTTTTATGATGAGATTTTATTCATCAGATAAATTGTCAAAGTATCCTTGTACGAATACTACTGGTGTTCCCTTATCTCCACTTCCACTAGTTAAGTCACATAAAGAACCAACTAAATCAACAATCCTTCTAGGTGTTGTTCCTTGAGATAACATATTTCCTTTTAAGTTTGCCGACTTCTGTTTAATTTTTTCTTTTACCGCTTCTTTTAATGCTTCACCTGTTAAATCACTAAATTCATTATCCGAGATATATTTTAGTTTAATTTCATTTGGTGTTCCTTCTAATCCTTTTGTGTATGCTGGAGATACGACCGGATCTGCAAGTTCCCAAATTTTTCCAACTGGGTCTTTAAATGCTCCATCTCCATAGACCATTACTTCTATAGTTTTCCCGGTCTTTTCCTTTAATTTTTTCTGAATTTCTTCTACTAGCTTCTGTCCTGTTTTAGGAAATAGTTTTAATCTTTCTTCTGTTGATTTATTAGAGCCTAAAAGTCCGTAGTCCGGATTATAACCACTGTTTCCTACCGGTTTATTCATGACTTCAAATAATCCAAATACCGTTTCTGCTCCTGCATTTTCTAACGTTTTCTTTGTTTTTTCTCTTGTATGAATATCGCAAGTTAATACGTCTTTTGTATAATTCAAGATAGTCTTTACATCGTTTGCTAAAACAACATCGATTTTACAATTTTCACTTTCTACTAATTCCTTATAAAAATCAATCATATTGATGCCTGTAAATGGATGCTTATAACTTCCAAATATTTCTCTATATTCATCTTCTGTAATGGTGCTTGCTAAATCATATTTACTTTTTTCAAATGTATCTTCATCTAGGATTCCGTTTCCTACTTCATCTGAAGGAAAGCTAAGTAACATTGTAATTTTTTCTGCCCCTCGAGCAATTCCTTTTAATATCATAGAAAATCGATTTCTACTTAGAATTGGAAATACAACACCAATGTTCTTAGAAGGAAATTTTTCTTCGATATCTTTAGCAATATCATCTACACTAACGTAATTTCCTTCGCTTATCCCAACTACCGCTTCTGTGATTGCCACAATATCTCTATCTCTAAACTGAAATCCTTCTTTTTGACTAGCTTCTAATAATGAAGATACTACAATGTCTGCTAAATTATCCTGCTCTTTAATAATCGGGGTTCTGATTCCTCTAACAACGGTTCCTACTGTTCTCATTTTATCCTTCTCCTATCTTTTGTTTTTCTATCTTTTCTACATTCATTGCTACTAGCAAAATCATGTGTAGACTTGGTTTGATTTCCTTCAACTCATTATAAGTTACCAAATATTCTACTCTATTTTATTGTAACATAACTTCTATTGTTTTTACAATCAGAGTTGAATAAAATTGAAATTATCATATTCAGTTATCTACTTTTTTTTCCACATCTCTTTAAATTTGATTATGGATAGCGTTAGTATTAAAAAACCTAACAAAAGAAGAAGGAATCCTAGAATCTGATTTTCTTTTATGACTAGAATGCCTGTAAATAAGATGATTCCTATAGTAAAAAGAAAAAATAATGCAATTATGATTAAGAATAGACGCCGGATTGGTTTCCTTATTTTTGGACTTTTACTAACTTCAATACTTCCTTCTAGTACTAACTCTAATAAAAATTCAACTAAGTATTTCATAATCCTTCATTCTCCCTTTAAAAAAAGAGAAATCGACTTCTCACAATTTCTCTTTACTTAACTTCTGTTTCATTTTTTGATTCACAGTTTTTGCAAACTTTTTTCGTAATCTTTTACATAGTATCTGATATTCGTTCTTCCCTTTTGGATGATTGTATGTCCTTCACTTTCCAATTTTTGCTTTTGAAATTCTATTCCTTCTGGGTATTTAGGATTTAATTCTCCATTATTTTTTAATGTTCGCCAATAAGGGGTTTCATTTTCTTTTCTTTGAACACTTGCCCACGCAACGATAGAGGTAAATATTCCTGCCGTAATGGGGTCGGTAAAATCAGCATTATTCTTTTTTGCAAAATACTTTCTAATTTCTCCTACAGTCGTTAGCTTTCCAAACGGAATTGTTTTCATCACTTCATCATAAAAGCACGGTGGTGCAAAATACATCCTATCTCCACCATATTTTTTAATGCTTGCGGAATCCGTTATTTTTACTAATTTAGGCATATCTTTATTATCCATTAGCATAGCATTAAAATCTTTTTTACTTTCATTTGCCATATTTTTATCTCCTTTCTTCATTATCCTATAGGAAAATAGAGATTTATGCAATGAAGCAGTTTTTATTTTATCTTTTCTCAGTGCAATGGCACTCTGGATTGGTACAAGTACAATTTGGATTATATCCACTTGCACATTCTTCTGTGCAGGTACATTTCCATCGTGTTAAAGTAGGAAATAATTTTGTACAATATTCTTTCATTTCCTCTTCTGTCATTCCTGCTTGTTCTCCATATTTTGAACACATATCTATGTACTCTTCCATAGTTACTGGATTGATAAATTCTCCATTTGTATAGCAATATTTACAATACTCACTATTTTTACTTCCATCTTTGTTTGTTCCTAATTCTTCATCCTTTGTTATTGGCATACCACAACTTTGACATAATTTGTTTTCCATATTCTTTTCCTCCAATTATTTTTATATCCGGTAATTCCATTAGAAATATTCCTATATCTTTCCTATAAGTGATTTATCTAATGGGAACATTATTTATTCGTCCACGAAATCTACTTAAATTATAAGCTAAATCGTGAATTTAATCAACACTAAGACAGTTTGCTGTTTTAAAAAGCTCTTGATAATATGCCAACGGTTCTTAATCAATCACTATTATATATTTGAGTTAAAACTGTAATCACAGCAATTCCATATAGTTTAATCAATTTTTGATATAATGTTTCAAAATAACCAAAAAGAGCTTTTGATATTTCAATATTTATATATAATTTATCTCAACAATTCCAAATACTTTTTTAACATTTCTATTTCTAACTTTGTTATTAATTTAATGAAATCTGTATAATTACCAGTTGTATGAGCTTTATCCAATGCTTCATAATATTCTAATCTATCTTCTTTTTTTATTATTACCGGATTATACCCATGATTCATTAAATCTAAGTTCATAAGTAATCTTGAGGTCCTACCATTTCCATCCACAAATGGATGAATCTTAACTAATTCGCCATGTAATAAAGCTGCTTGAGTAATGTGGTGAAATTCGTTCCAATTTTCAAAATTTAAAACTAACTTTTCCATTAATTCTGGAACTTTCAAATAATCTGGAGGAGTATGAGTTGCGCCTTTTATAGTAACATTTTCTCTTCTATATCTTCCTGCATTTTCATCGTCAATATTTTTTAATACTAATTGATGAATACTTTTTATGTTCCATTCTGTAATAGGATTCTTTTCTTTCACTAAATCATTTAAATATAAAATTGCTTTTTCATGATTAATCGCCTCTAAATGTTCCTTTATTGATTTTCCACCAACTGTGATTCCTTCTAAAACTACTTGAGTTTCTCTAAGTGTCAAAGTATTTCCCTCAATACCATTGCTATTGTATGTCCATTCAAGAGCAATCGATTCTTCTAATGATTTTAAAGTTTCTTTTGGTATTGGTCTTTTATTATCTAACTCGCTCTTTAATTGGTCGACTTCATTGAAATAGTTATCCTCTAAATCTATAATAAATTCTGTAGAATCTGGTTTGATAATTCGTTTATCCACAGGTTTTATTGCATCTACAGGAATATTCCAACTGTTTCCATTTTTAACAGCACCTTCAATTCTACCATCTTGTAATAATTGTCTAATTCTTCTTTCACTTATATTCCACTTTTTTGTAGCTTCTTTAGTAGTCATAAATTCCATAAAATTTCACCTCTATATACTATTATACCGTTAACGGTAGTTTTAGTCAACTCTATAATATTAATTTTTATTCATATTTAATCATTTCTTCAATTTTTTCACCTGCTTCTTTAACTTTTTCTTAAGTTGTAGGTACATCATAATTTTCTGTTTCCTCTATCTTACTATGCTCTAAAATGTCAGCTACATCCCTAATTTCTACACCATTTTTTAAATTCTTTGTTGTGCAGATTCCTCTTAAATCATAAAATCTACAGTTCTTTATATTTACTTCTTCATGGATAACTTTAAATGGATACTTGAGTAAATCTATTCTAGAATATTTCCTTTCCTTTTCTATATAAAACAAAAGAGCATTAACATTATCTGTTAACACTCCTCTATTTTAATCAATTAATAATTTGTCTTCATCATTAACCTGTTTTTGTAATAATTCTAATTCTTTAATATTCTTATTGTCTTTTAATACTTTCATTTGCCTTCTTGCAGAATTATTAAGTCTAATAAGCCTTTCACTTTGAGATACTTTTTCTTCGATTAATTCGGCATTTGTATTTTGGCGATTATTTAAAATTACTAAATGTAGTAAATCAGTATAATCTCTCATGTTACCTTCTTTTGCCAATTCTGGATTATTATCTCTCCATTCTTTAGCTGTCATACCAAATAATGCTACATTTAAAACATCCGCTTCTTCAGCATATACAAATTTCTTTTGTTATTCTGTAAGTGTTGACACAATATAAGTTTTTACTGCATCAGTATGAACTATGTAATTTAATTTAGATAATAATCTATTTGCTTGCCAATCAACTTTTTCTTGATATGCTTCGTTTGTTTTTAATCTTTCAAATTCTTTTATTAAATATAACTTGAATTCTGGAGATAGCCAACTAGCAAATTCAAATGCTATATCTGGATGAGCAAAGGTTCCTTTACTATACTTTCCACTACTTGGAATAATTCCAATAGAATTAAAATCCCTTTTCCAACGATTGGGTGTCATAGTAAAACGATTACAAGGTGCTTCATCAATTTTAATTCTGTGGTATTCCACGGAATTAAAATCTTCATTATTAATTTCTTCCCATAAACCATAATAATCAAATGAATTTTTGTTTGACATCCAATTTCTAATTACTCCCGATGGATCTTCAGAATTTGCTTTTTTTGCCAAATCTGTTAATGAAATATAATTCACATTACCTACTCTTAAAATTCCCACTTTATTTTCTTTTACTGTTATCTATGTAGTTACTATATCTTTTTTCATTATATCACCTCACTTTTTTGAATTTTAAAAGGATGTTCACATATCTTTGTTGTTTACATCCTTTATTTTAGGGCATTTAAGCCATATTTTTTAATTTTGCAAAATCTTCACAAGCCCTTTATTTATCTCACTTTCCACAGCAATTTTTATACTTTTTTCCGGAACCGCACCCGCAAGGGTCATTTCTCCCAATTTTTTGCGATTTCTTTGGTGTCTTTGGTTTAGAGGTATCACTTTCATTGGTAATCTTATTTTTTGCTACTTCCTTCCGCTCAATATTTTGACGGATTTCTGATTTTACCAAAAGAATGGTAATGTCCTTATCAATTCTTTGCATCATGGAATCAAATAATTCGAATCCTTCCATTGTATAAGCACGAAGCGGGTCTTCTTGAGCATATCCTCTTAAATAAATTCCTTCTCTTAAATGAGACATTGTATTAATTTGTTCTGTCCAATAATGGTCGATGACATTTAAACTAATTACTTTTTCGAACTCATCACGAATTTCTTGAGGAATTTCTTTTAATTTATCTTCATATTCCTTTATGACTTTCTCACTAATCTCATCGATGATTTCTTCTGAGGTCTTTTCTTTAAATTCATTGACCTCAACATCTTGTTTTAATAAATTTTCATTGACTGCTTCAACAATTTCTTCGATATCCTTATCGGTTAGTTTCCCTTCTGGATAAATATGTGCATTCACTACATCCATCACATGGTTTCTCATTGCATTTAGTACAGTCTCATGAATTGATTCACTATCAAGAATTTCATTTCTTCTTTTATACATAATCTCTCTTTGGTTGTTGTTTACATCATCGTATTGTAAAAGTTGTTTTCGAATATCAAAGTTATTTCCTTCTACTCGTGATTGGGCACTAGATAAAGATTTGGTAAATGTCTTACTCTGAATTGCTTGATTTTCATCAAATCCAAGATTTTGAAGCATGATTTTAATTCTATCTGTTCCAAATCTTACCATTAAATCATCTTCCATAGATACATAAAATTGAGTAAATCCTGGGTCTCCCTGACGTCCTGAACGTCCTCTTAACTGATTGTCAATACGACGAGATTCATGGCGTTCTGTACCAATTACACAAAGTCCTCCAAGTTCTCTAATTTCATCTGATAGCTTAATGTCGGTTCCACGTCCTGCCATATTAGTAGCAATAGTAACACTTTTTCCAAGACCAATTTTTGAAATAATCTCTGCTTCTCTTGCATGGTTTTTTGCATTTAATACTTCATGAGGAATATGTTTTTGTTTTAACAAATCACTAATTAATTCACTTGTTTCAATGGCAATCGTACCTACTAAAACAGGTTGCCCTTTTTTATATCTTGCTTCAATTTCATTCACAATTGCCCGATATTTTCCTGCTTTTGTCGAATACATAATATCTGGTGCATCAATTCTTTCTACAGGACGGTTAGTAGGAATTTCAATAACGTACATATTGTAAATATTTCTAAATTCTTCTTCTTCTGTTTTGGCAGTTCCGGTCATTCCGGATAGTTTTTTGTACATACGGAACAGATTTTGGAACGTAATTGTTGCTAATGTTTTCGTTTCTTGCTGAATTTGTACTCCTTCTTTTGCTTCAATTGCTTGGTGAAGCCCATCAGAGAATGCTCTTCCTTTCATTAGACGTCCGGTAAATTGGTCAACGATTACAACTTCACCATCTTGTACCACATAATCAACATCATTTCTCATCGAAAAATTTGCTCTTAATGCTTGATTGATAAAATGTACGAGTGTCGTGTTATCCACATCATATAAATTTTTTACTTTGAAGAACTTTTCTGCTTTTTCTGCGCCTTGTTCATTTAAATTTACTGCTTTTGTTTTTTCATCATAAATGAAATCCTCTTCTTCTTTTAGCGATTTTGCAAATTTATCTGCATCCATATACATTCCTGCACTTTGCATTGCGCCACCAGAAATAATTAATGGTGTTCTTGCCTCATCAATTAATACTGAGTCTACCTCATCGATAATGGCAAAGTTTAAGGCTTTTTGCACGCGATTTTCTTTTTTTACTACCATGTTATCTCTTAAATAATCAAATCCAATTTCATTATTTGTCGAATACATGATATCACAACCATAAGCCGCTTGTTTTTCTGACGGAGTCAAATCTCTTAAATTAATTCCTACGGTCAACCCTAAAAATTCATGAATTTTTCCCATCCATTCTGCATCACGTGAAGCTAGATACTCATTAACCGTAATGATATGTACACCTTCTCCTGTCAATGCATTTAAGTAAGCAGGAAGTACACTAGTTAAGGTTTTTCCTTCTCCCGTTTTCATCTCAGCAATATTTCCATAGTGAATTGCTAACGCTCCTAAAATCTGTACATAGAATGGTTTTTCTCCAATTACACGGTAACAAGCTTCTCTTGCTGTTGCAAAAGCATCTACTAAAATATCTTCTAACGTTTTTCCGTCTTTTAATGCGGTTTTAAACTCTTCCGTCTTTCGTTTTAAATCTTCATCTGTCAATGCCTCGTATTCTTCACTTTTCGATTCAATCTCATCGGCAATTTTCATAAATCTTTTCATTTCTTTATATTCGTGATCAAATAGTTTTTTTAGTATACTCATGTTCTTTTCCTCCTTGATAGTTCTATTTTAACAGATTCGTGCATATTTTTCCATAAAAAAAGATACAAATTACTGTTTTCAAATGTATCTTTTTGATTTTTATTAAAAAATAGGTTATTCTGATTCAATCATTCCGTAATTTCCATCTTTTCTTTTATAAACAAGGGCTGGTTTTCCTGTTTCAATATTTTTGAATAGATAGAATTCATGTCCTACTAACTCCATTTGTAGAATTGCCTCTTCTTCGTCCATCGGCTTAACATCAATTTTCTTTCGTTTAACAATTTTGTTGCTCTCTTCTTCCTTGATTGTATCAATATAGTCATAAACGAAATCTTTTTCATCTTTGTTTTTCTTACTTGAAATTCTCGTTTTATTTTTTCGAATTTGTCTTTCTAGTTTGTCAATCGCAACATCTACTGCAGCATAGAAACTTTCTTGCTCCACTTCAGCACGTAGCATGACTTTTTTCAATGGAATGGTAATTTCTACTTTGTGACTTTGTTTGTTGACTTTTACTAAGATACTAGCATCTACATTTTCTGGTGAATCGATATACTTATCTAGTTTTGCTAGTTTCTCCTTTACATAGTCTTTCATTGCTTCTGTAATCTCTAGTTTGTCTCCTCTTATTGAAATGTTCATTAACATCCCTCCCATGATTATCATAACACAGTTCAAAGAAAAAAGCCACCTTATTTGGTTGCTTGTAATTCTTCGGAAACCCGAATATCTTTAGCTTGATATCCCTTTGCGGTTTCTAGTAAAGTAAAATCTACTAGTTGTCCTTCGTTTAATGTCTTATACCCATCTTGTAGTATTGCGGAATAATGCGCAAAGATATCTTCGTCTTCTTTGTATTCAATAAATCCATATCCTTTGTCATTATTGAACCACTTAACGCGTCCTCTCAAACTCTTACACCTCACCTTCTATTTTTACTTCTGTTCTTCTTACTGCATTAGTCTTGCTTTTCACCCTGATGTTAGGTTTATTGTACTACCGTTCAACACGCGAAATTTGTCGAAATTTCCTGTTTTATTCAATTTTTTTGAAGAATTACGTTCTATGGTGTATTCTTCACTTGTGAATTAACTAATTTATTTTATAGTTCGTCTTTGGTACGAACTTCTTGTGCTTGATATCCTTTGGCAGTCTCAATTAACCTAAAATCTACCATTTGACCTTCGCTTAGACTCTTATAACCATCTTGTTGAATTGCAGAATAATGCGCAAAAATATCTGCACCATTTTCATGTTCAATAAAGCCATATCCCTTCTCGTTGTCAAACCATTTGACGCGTCCTGTCATACTTCTACACCTCACCTTCTTTTTATTCTTTTACTACCTACTGCTACCCTACTTTTTGAAAAAGTCGAGCCTCAATTATCGTAACATAAAATTTTGATTCTTCTCCAATTTTTTATCGAGAGGTCAAAAATTCACCTGTTTTTTAGAAAAATCTACGCATTTTGGTATATTTTTGCATCTCAGCAAATTTATTTTACAGGAAGTTTAACGATTTAATTTTTTACTTTCTTTTTTTCTGGGTTCTTTTCTTTACAAGTTTCCAATGTTGCGTGACTTTGCAATGTTCCGTTTGCGTATTTTTCTTTACTAATAAATTCCTTCAGAGATTTCTTATAATTTTTAGAAATCTCGGCAATATTGTTATTGTCAAGTTGAATGAGATTATTTTCAAAGTCAACCGTTCTAATATTATAAGCATTTACGATATGATTACGATGAGTTCTAATAAACCTAGGGTCTTCTTGAACATCTTTTTCCATTTGCGTTAGTGTTTTATCGGTAATATATAAGCCATCCTTTGTCTCTATATAACATCTTGATTCCTCTTCTTCCTTTTTGAATTGTGAAATTTCTGATAATGGGATGCGATAAATTCCATTTTTCTTAGAAAATTGAATACACTGTCTTCTCGTTAGGATATTATGAGCAATTTGGATTGCTTCTAGCAACATCACCTCTAAATCAAAAAATTTGTTGATGAAGGCAAGCATTAATATTTTTCTCTGATAATCATAATTTCTCAAATCTTCATGTTCAGAGACCAAAATCATCTGACTATCCCAATCTCCTGAATCTCGGATTTCTTTAGCAAAGTCTAGTCCTGACTTCTCTGGGGATTCGGCACTTAAGATATAAATTTTATATCCTGGAATAGCTTTTAAACTATCCACAGTGTAGTCTTTTTCATGACTAAGTTCAATGATATGATAAGCCAACTTGCTTTTCCCAATAAAACGGTCGATTACCGAAAAATATTTATCTTGATATTTTTGACTATGCTCATATACGATGAAATTTAACATGTTTCTCTCCTCCTTTTTTTCTTTTTATTTATTCTAGATCAGTTGAATATCTAGGTTATCTTTTAATAATTTTTTGTAGTTTCTCGATAGCAATATGGTTTGATCGTCATGGAAATTAATTTTTAGGTTATCAAAATCTACACTTCTGATGTTATAAATATTCACGATGTAATTTCTATGAACTTTCATAAACCGTGGGTCACCAGTTAGGTAACCTGCAAATTGAAGTAGACTTTTATCGGTTTGATAAATTTTTTCCTTGGTGTGAATCGTGCAAAATGATTCTTCTTTTTTCTTTTCAACGAACAAAATTTCTTTCAAAGGTATATGATAGACTTCGTTCCCTTTTTGAAATTGGATAAAATCACGACTTGTGATAATCTCATGTGCTTTTTGAAGGGAAGTCAGTAAAGATTTTTCCAGAATGAACCACCCCGCTGCAGAGCAGACGGGGTATCACAAGGTGTTACAACATCA
>CAJUNG010000013.1 GCA_910587725.1 uncultured Bacilli bacterium | reverse complement strand
TTATTAATAAAGGCTTAGGGAGATTTTACTTTCTAAAAAGTGTTTAAGTCGAGATTATAGCGAAAATCTTTTAAAATTGCTACATTTTTTCATTTTTTTCTTGTTTTTAACAAAACTGACAACTTTTTTATCACTTTACATTTTTTTATCAGCAGGATGAGTAGCGATTTTTTTTAACTCATGATATAATTTTAGTATTTAGAAAGGACGGGATAATATTGAAGCGCGCAGTTGTATTATCTGGCGGTGGTGCTAAGGGAGCTTATCAAATTGGGGTTTGGAAAGCATTAAGAAAGTTAAAAATTGATTTTTCTATTGTGACAGGAACTTCTGTCGGTTCTTTAAATGGTGTATTGATGGTGCAAGATGATTATCGTTTGGGAAAAAAGCTTTGGAAGAAGATGAACTTTGAAGTTGTTTTCGATGAGGCGGACGTCAAAAAATATAATCATTGTCGTACAACTTTGGACATGATTCAAATGTTTCGAGATAATTTGATTAAAAAAGGAGGAATGAAGCCTTCGAATTTAGAGAATTTATTACGACGTTATTTTCGTCCAAAAAAGTTTTTCTCCTCTCCCCGCGATTTCGGAATTTCCACTTATAATGTTACGGATTTAAGGCCAGAGAAGTTAGTAAAAAAAGAAATGCAAGAAGATACGATTCTCGATTATGTAATTGCTTCTAGTTCTTGTTTTCCTGCCTTTCAAATGAAAAAAATTGGGACTAAAAAGTATGTTGATGGTGGGGTATTTGATTATATTCCCATCAATCTAGCATTATCGCTTGGTGCAGAAGAAATTATCGCGATTGACCTTCATGCACCAGGAATTAAAGAAAGAATTAAACGCTCCAATGTTCCTATTACTTATATTGAACCGAACAATGATATCGGAAGTTTTTTGAATTTTAATTCAGACAATGCCAAACGGGCAATGCGTTATGGCTATTTGGATGCAATGAAAGTTTTTTCTCATCTCGAGGGGGAAAAGTTTTCGTTTCGAAAGAATATGCTAGAAAAAATGGCAAGCAAGCTTGGGACAAGAATAGATGAAGTTGTGGAATATCTCTTTGATTTTACAGAGCAAAAATCGACACTAGAGGAATTCATTACGCTTTCTGCCTATAAACGAATGAATCGAATCCGAAAGGGAGGAAAAACCAAAATGATTTTGGCAGTACAAGAAAAACTTGCGGATATCTTCTCTTTAGAGGCAACTAAGGTTTATGGATATTTTTCTTTTTCCACAACATTGTGGAAAGCTTTTAAGAAAACGCAGAGTTTAAATGATGCGAGTATCTCAGAATTAATTGAGAAAAGAAAGTTAACTTCTTTAATGAACCGAAGAGCAATTATTAAATATTTTTATGATGGAATATTCCATTGCTATCAAGATTCTTCTCGTAAAAAGCATTTCTGTCAAGCTGCCCTTTTATTTCCGAGCGAATCTTTATGTGCAATTTATTTGTATGCTTTGAAAAAGGAGGTATGGTTTTTATGGTAAATCCATTTCCTTTTTCTAATACGAATAAACGCTATTATACGCTTGATTATTTCTACAAAGAGAAATTCGGAAAAAAAGTAGCAAAAATCCCTATCAATGCTGGTTTCACTTGTCCTAATAAAGATGGAACTAAGGGAATCGGTGGCTGTATCTATTGTTCTAAAAGTGGGAGTGGCGACTTTGCGGGGAATCCAAAGCTAGATGTTGTTGAGCAGTTTATGGAGGTAAAGCAAATGATGGATGCGAAGTGGAAGGATAGTCTTTACATCGGTTATTTTCAAGCAAATACAAATACGTATGCCAAAACTGTTGTGTTAAAACAAAAATATGAACCAATTCTTGCTTTGGATGGAGTTGTTGGGCTTTCTATTGCTACGAGATGTGATGCAATTGATGATGAGTGTTTAGATTATTTAGAAGACTTGCACAAAAGAACTTATCTTACGGTCGAGCTTGGACTTCAAACGATTCATGAAAAAACTTCTCAAATGATTCATCGTGGGCATACATTAGAGGAATTTGAGCGAATGGTAAAAAAACTTCGAGAAAGAAATATTTCAGTAGTTGTTCACATTATCAATGGTCTTCCTTATGAAACCGAAGAAATGATGATGGATACGATTAAATACTTAGCTAAACTAGATATTCAAGGGGTTAAAATTCACATGCTTCATATTGTTAAGAATACGCTCCTTGCGGATATCTATCAAAAAAAGCCATTTCCGCTTCTTACTAAAAATGAATATATTCACATTGTTTGTCAACAACTTGAGTATTTACCACAAAATATTGTGCTTCATCGATTAACTGGAGACCCTGTCTCGGAGGATTTAATCGCTCCTATTTGGACGTTAAAAAAAATCGATGTATTGAATGGAATCGATAAATATCAAGCAAAAAATAATAGTTATCAAGGAAAGCGATTAGAAATATCGACGCAATAAGCTTCGCATCGTCTTTTCATGATGGCTTTTTTTATTGTTTCGAACCTTCAATAAGATAGCTTTTATAGAACTTTAAATCTGTTTTTTTCGGAATTGTATTCCGATTTTTTGTGTACTTTTAATTAAATTTATGCTATACTAATATTAGAGGTGATGGATTTGAAGAACTATCAACAACGAGCATTAGAAAAAAAATTAAATTCTATTATTGGCGAATACCCAATCATTATGATTAACGGTCCAAGGCAAGTAGGAAAAACTACATTGTTAAATTTTTTTACTGAATCAAAGCAAAATGATATTCACTATGTAACACTTGATAACGTATTACTTAGGATGCAAGCAAAAGAAGACCCTGAACTTTTTTTAAGAACCCACGAGCCACCCCTAGTTATTGATGAATTTCAATATGCAAAAGAACTTTTACCTTATCTTAAAATTAAAGTAGATGAGCAAAAAAAGAACGTAATGTTTCATCATAGCGAAGACATTGGTACAATGTATTATTTAACTGGCTCACAAGTATTTCAAACGATGGAAGATGTTTGTGAATCCCTTGCTGGAAGAATTGCAATTTTGGATTTATACGGTTTTTCTACAAGAGAAATTTCTGGTTTAGAAGATTCACCATTTGTTCCAGATATTGAACTTTTAAAAAGGAGGGTTCCTGTAAAAAGAGAATCAGTGATGCAATTATTTGAACGAATTTTAAATGGTAGTTACCCTGAACTTATACTAAAAAACGTAACTGACCGTGAGCTCTTTTATCAAACCTATATTAGAACTTACATTGAAAGAGATATTCGGGAATTATTAAATGTAAAAGATGAGCTTAAGTTTATTAAATTTATTTCTTCCATCGCTGCACGTACTGGGCAGGAATATAATGCACTAGATATTGCTAGGGATATAGAAATCGATTCGAAAACTGTCGATGCTTGGATGTCTATTTTGTCTAATACTCATCTAGTCTATTTATTACAACCTTATTCTAATAATAACGTGCAAAAAGTAATTAAACGTCCTAAAATCTATTTTATGGATACTGGCCTAGCTTGTTTTTTAACTGGATATGTTACGGCAGAGACTTTAGAAAAAAGTGCTTATAGTGGAGCAATTTTTGAAAATTATGTTGTTTCTGAAATTATTAAATCGTATACTAACAATGGTATAGATGCTCGGAAAAGACTTTATTATTATAGAGATACTACTGGTAAGGAAATTGACTTATTAATTCTTCATAATCAAGTTATTTTCCCTGTTGAAATTAAAAAAAGTGCTAATCCTGGAGTAAAGGCAATAAAGAACTTTGATGCCGCTCATCAATTCGGATTAGAAGTCGGGACAGGTTCCGTCATTTGTATGAGTGAAAATTTTTATGCGGTTGATGAAAGTAATTACTATGTACCGATAGAATATATATAAAAAAGACGATTGCCATTTGTTATCACAGCAATCGTTTTTCTTATTCATTAATCCTTTGAAATACCACGATCGATAAAGATTCCTTTTCCACAGAAAAAACTCTTGATTAAGAGCCATTTCTTTCAATAAAATACGCATAGTATTCTTCAAAGGTAATATTTTCTTCGTGAATGTATGTTGCGACCTCTTCTCCCACATAACGATAATGCCAAGGTTCATAGCCATATCCTGTAATCTCTTGTTTATCCTCTGGATATCTTAAAATAAACCCATAAAGGTGAGCATTTTCTTGTAGCCAAGCAAATTCTTTTGTTTTTTCAAATCCATCAAAGTAACTATTTCCTTTTACAGCGACATCTAATGCCAAACCGGTTTGATGTTCGGAATGTCCTGGACGTGCTGACCACTTATCTGCCCATACTTCTCCATGCTCTTTTTTATAGTTGTTATATAAACCATTTTGTGTTTGATAACTTCGGTAAGCAGATAGATTTCTAAAGTGAACATCTTCTTTTTCGGCAGCATCGACCATTTTTTTGAACGCCTCATATGCCGTTTTATTTAGTTTTTGCCCTTTGTTGTTGGAATACGCATTACCAATTGTTACTAACTCTCCATAGAAGTAATCTTTGGGCAGTTGATAATACTTATTCGCAATCAATAGCGTTTCTTTGGAGATGTCGGTTTCTTTTATTTCCGTATAAAATTCTCTATCGATATTCGTATTTACCGTTCGGATAATGGTATCAATATCCTCAGATTCTACTTTCATATATCGGTCTAGATTTTCCGTAATAAAGTATTGATGATTCATCAAATTGACAAGTTTTTCATTGTAGGTATATTGAATATCATGATTCACGATATAAACAACTGCACTTGCCACCATTCTCGGTTCATAATATTTTAAATACTTCTCTAAATTTTCAATGTTAAAGAAATCATCTTCTATAATTTCAAGTAATACTTCGACGTAATCATATTCTGTGATTAAGTCTAAACTAGTATCGGATAGTTTTTCTTCTAATCTTTCTACCTCTTCTTTGCTATATCCAAGTGCATATAATTCATTAATGTATTCTGGGACGCGAGCAATTCCTTTTTTTTCTTCGCATCCACTACACAAAATCACAACTGTAATTAGTAGAATAACCCATTTTTTCAAGATAGATTTTCCTATTTACTTGATTTAATCGTTTCTTTAATTACTGATGCAGCCGATGTGATTCCTTGTAATTCACTTGGAATAATTAATTTGGTAGATTGCCCGTTGGCAACATCGATTAATGCTTCGTAGCTTTTTAGACGAAGAACAGCATCATCAACTTTTGCCTCTTTTAAAAGGCGAAGTCCTTCTGCTTTCGCTTGATTTAATTTAATGATAGCCTCTGCTTCTCCTTCTGCTTCACGAATATGTGTTTCGCGTTTTGCATCTGCTCTTAAAATTGCACTTTCTTTTTCTCCTTCAGCAATTAAAATTGCCGCTTTCTTTTCTCCTTCTGCTTTTAAGATAGCTTCTCTTCTTTCACGTTCTGCTCTCATTTGTTTTTCCATTGCTTCTTGGATATCTTTTGGTGGTAAAATATTTTTTACTTCCACACGGTTAACTTTAATTCCCCATGGGTCAGTTGCTTCATCTAAGATTGCGCGCATTTTTGTATTGATGATATCTCTTGAAGTTAATGTTTCGTCTAATTCTAACTCACCAATAATATTTCTTAATGTTGTTGCCGTTAAATTTTCAATGGCATTTACTGGATTTTCTACTCCATAAGTATATAGTTTTGGGTCAGTAATTTGAAAGTATACTACTGTATCGATTTGCATCGTTACGTTATCTTTGGTAATTACTGGTTGTGGTGCGAAATCTTTTACGATTTCTTTTAAAGTAACGTCATTTGCTACCCTATCGACAAAGGGAATAATGTAATGAAGCCCAGTTTGTAAGGTTTGGTTATAAGCACCAAGTCTTTCCATTACTTTTGCTCTTGATTGCGGAATAATACGAATTCCTGATACTAAAATGACTAAAATAATAATGATAATAATCCACATGTTATTTTTCCTCCTCTACTTCTTTGACATGTAATTTTACACCATCTATAGAAAGTATTTCTACTTTTCTATCCTTTTGAATTTGATTTTTGCTAACGGCACTCCAACGTTTTCCGTCCACTTTGACTTCTCCTGGTTCTAACTTCGTGATTTCTTCTGTCACCAGGCCAATTTTTCCAATCACTCGGTCAAGATTGGTTGGGGTAATTTCATCATTTTTTAATCTTGTAATAATCGGTCGTGTTGCGATTAAGGCAATGATGCTAGTAAATACAAATACGGCAAGTTGAATATCCATATTTGTAGTGATTAGTGCGACAAATGCGGTAACTAGGGCACCAAAAGCAAACCATATCGTGACTAAGTTAATGGTGAAA
This sequence comes from uncultured Bacilli bacterium, assembly GCA_910587725.1. GTDB lineage: Bacteria > Bacillota_I > Bacilli_A > RF39 > UBA660 > MGBC162581. Next base: position 27,211 of record CAJUNG010000013.1, on the reverse strand, counting down.
GCCTCGATGATTGCTAAAACAATCATTAACATTAACCAATTTTCCATATCTTCACTCCTTTCTAGAAGTATATTCCAAAAATAGTCAATAAATAGCACTTTTTTGTATCTATTTTTAGAAGGATTACTTCCCCCGTTTTTCTACTCTTATATTAACACTTTTTTCGCGATTTTTCAAGTGGTCCTACAATGCTTTTTCGCCGTTTCCCCTATTCCCCCATTTTTTAAGTTTTTTGTAAAATATGACATTTTGTCGATGGAAAACACTTGAAATTTTTTCTAAATTTCGTTACTCTTATGTTAAGGAGGAATAGACAATGGAAAAGTTGAGCGTGGTCCAATATGGATGCGGAAAAATGAGCGTATATACAATGCGCTATGTTTACGAACACGGTGGAGTTATTGTTGGTGCTATCGATATCAATCCTGATGTCATCGGACAAGATATCGGTCATATTATGGAAAGTGAGGATAAAGGCGTTGTTGTAACTGATGTTAAAGAAGCGAGAAGTTTGTTAGAAAAAACAAGACCAGACGCAGTCATCATTACGACGATGAGTTTACTTAAGGATGTGGAAGAGGCTCTACTCCTTTGTGCTGAACTAGGAATCAATGCCATTACCACTTGTGAAGAGGCGTTCTTCTCTTGGAATTCTAATCCAAGTCTTACAGAGCGAATCGATACCCTAGCGAAAAAAAATCATTGTACGATTGCTGGAAGTGGTTACCAAGATATTTATTGGGGTGGTTTAATTAGCGCAATTTGTGCATCTACTCATCAGATTACTAAAATTGTTGGAGAATCTTGGTATAATGTCGAAGATTACGGAATTGCGTTAGCAGAAGCACATGGTGCAGGTCTTAGTATGAAGGAATTTGATGAAAAAATCGCTTCCCTTGACCAAATTTCGGATGAAGAACGAGCAAAAATTATTGAAAGTGGAGAATATGCACCAAGTTATATGTGGAATGTTAATGGATGGCTTGCTGGTAAACTTGGACTTCATGTAAAAAGACAAAGTCAAAAATGTATTCCTGAAGTATATCATGAAGATATTTATTCTTCTACTTTGGGAAAGATGATTCCTAAAGGAGATGCTACTGGTATGGCTGCTGTTGTTACTACGGAAACAGAGGAAGGAATTACTTTAGAAACGAAATGTGTCGGTAAGGTTTATGCACCTGAGGAATTTGACCGCAATGAATGGAGTGTTATTGGAGAACCGAATACGACTATCGTAGTTAACCGTCCGCAAACGGTAGAACTTACTTGTGCAACTGTTGTTAATCGACTTCCCGATTTAATTAATGCCAAAGATGGCTTTATCGGAACTTTTGAAATGGATGAATTAACGTATAGAACCAGTCCATTAAATACTTATATAAAGTAAAATGAAAAAAGAACCCAAAAGTAAGATGCTCGAGGTTTCTTTTTTATTCGAAGGGTTTTCCTTCTTTTTTTTCGATATTTTTTTCAAAAATCGATAGTTGTTCTTTATTATCACAAGTGACTAAAAGAAGATTTTCTATCGTTTCGTATCCTTGTTTTTCTAGACGAGTTCTTAACCATTTTTCAGACTTTTTAATGTAATTCAAATGCTCTTGCATCACTTTTCCATCAATAACTAAATTCGTGCAGATTTTCGTTTCTGAAACTTTCACTTTCATGTCATTTGGTGTAAGTGGGGCATATTTACTTTTCGGCATAAAACTCATTTTTCCGTTTGCTTCCATTAGAGCAAACTCGATTTGACTAATATCAAAATAGCCATTGTTTCTTGCTTCTTGTAATAAGTCATTGATATCAATTTTTGTTTTTTGTAATGACTTTTCTAAAATTTTTCCATTTTCTATTAACATACAAGGGGTTCCAACAATCAGACGTCTTGCTGCAATACTTTTCATCGTCACTTCAGAAATGAGAAATGCCGCAAGCGCATAAATGGCAATTCCTGTCGTCCCTTCTAGAAAACTAATGTTTTTGGCCATTGTCATTTCTGATGCAATAGAACCAATCGTAATGCCAATGACATAATCAAACATATTGAGCTGACTCACTTGTTTTCTTCCCATTAATTTAGTAAATAGGAAAAGAACAATGAGAGATGCAATTCCTTTATATAGGATTAACCAAAATTCATCCATAAGTATCACCATTCATATAATGGTAAAATTTAGAAATTTCTATACAAAAAATTTAATTTATTCTTTTTGCCTCTTCATTAATTTCTTGGCGGAGGCTTTCTATCATGGTAATTTCTTCTTTGGTTAAACGGTTGGCTCTAATAATTTTCTCTTTTTCTTCATCTGTATAATAATCCCAATCAATCGTGTAAATTTTAATTAATTCTCTTCTTGCTCTTAATTTGTTGTGTTTTCCAAGTAATTTTCCTTCTTCAAAGTATAGAGGAACATAAAAGCTTTCCTCGATATCTTCAATTTCAAAGTGATATTTATTGATTTTTTCTGTTTTTTTCAAAGCGTCCGTTTCTAAGCCAACTTCGATTATTTGGTATTCCTTTACCGTATTACAGTACCTTTTTAAGGCTTCTGAAATATGTTTCGTCTCTTCCTTTGTTAAGTCATATTTCTCTTGGTATTTCTCTAGGTGCAAAAGACAATTTTTTATCATATCTATAGATGTGGCATGGAGGTCTATTTTGTCTAGAATCGCATCATAGATTTTTTCTAGCCATTCTTCCGTCTTTTTTTCCGTTATTTTTTTAAATACCTGGTGCCTTAATATATATTCTAAAGAACGAATTTGGGTTGACATGGATTCTAATACTTCACTCGGAAAAAATTCTAAGTAACGTAAAACAATATTAATTGTATATCCGTACTTCTCATAAATCCAAGTACTAAATTGCCCTTTTACCCTTTTTTTATTAATCAGAATGCGATTGACGAGTTGTTCTAAAGTATCATATGGACACATATCAGCAAGTCTAAGTACTTTTTTTACAGTAGGATAATCATATTGGTGATTTAGGCAAAATTGTTGTAAACTTCCTTGCATTTTAAATTCTACATTCTTCTTTACTCTTTTGCTGTCTTTAATCGTTCTTGCTAATATTCTTTTGATTTCTTCCTCCCCTATTGGAAATCTTTTCGCTAGTTCTTCTACATCGATATCGTCCCTTTTATGACTTTCTAAATCTTTTAAGATAGCGATTACTTTTTCTGCTTGTTTTCTATCGCCATCAAAGAGCTGGACGTATTCTTCTATCTTTTTAACTCCTAAAACTTCTAGTAAGCCATAATCTTTCCAGAATTCAATGGTTTCTTTAGACTGTTTTTCTATATTTTTTCTCATATGAGTAAATCGATTTCCTAGTGGAATCCTTTTTCCTGAAGGTAAAGTAATTTCATCAGTCGTCTTAATCTTCTTTTTTGTTGGGTTTTGTCTTCTCCAAATCATTGCTGCTTCTCGGTATTCTTCTTCTGTGTATCTATCTTTTGTTGCAACATTTTGAATAGATAATCCTACGCTATCCCAAAATGCTTTGTCTTCTTCATCCAGGTCATTGATTTTTCTTCGCATTCTTTGTAGTTTAGCACCAATAGGGACTTTTCTTCCACTTGAGATTTCAATAACTTCATGAGCAGCAACCATTTCTTTTTCTGGATTTTTACTCCTCCAAATTATTGCGGCTTCCTTCCATTCTTCTTTTGTATATCTTGTCATAATTCACCTCCTTCTTGGATTCTTTCACTTAATCATTGGTACTAGAAAAAAGACCCAACTTGTCTTGGGTCAAAACGATTTTACTTATTCATCAAATCTCTTGCTGTTCTTACCATTTGAGAAGAATATCCGTATTCGTTATCATACCACGCAACAACTTTTACTAATTGTTTGCCTTCCACTTCGATGATATGGGTAGATAATCCATCAACAATCGCTCCATAACTAGAACCGATAATATCGCTAGAAACAATTGGGTCATAAGTAATTTTAAGGGTTTCATTTTGATGATTTTCAAATACTTGATTGATTTCTTCTTTGGTTGTATTTTTCTTTAATTCTAATACTAGGTCAATTACCGAACCTGTTGTTGTTGGTACACGATAAGCCATTCCATCCATTTTCCCTTTTAAGTTTGGTAGTACTAATCCAATTGCACTTGCTGCACCTGTTGATGCAGGAACAATATTTGCAGCAGAAGCTCGACCACGACGGGAATAAATTCCTTTTTTATGGGCAACATCTAGGTTTGCTTGGTCATTGGTATAGGCGTGAATTGTCGTCATAAATCCTTTTTCAATTCCAAAGCTATCATCTAATACTTTTAAAACTGGCGCTAAGCAATTTGTCGTACAACTTGCCGCGGAGATAATTTCTTCATTTCCTTCTAAGATATCGTCATTTACATGATGAACGATTGTTTTTAACTCTCCTTTTGCTGGAGCAGAAATAATTACTTTTTTCGCTCCTGCATCGATATGCGCATGTGCTTTTTCATAAGAGGTAAAGACACCAGTACATTCAAATACGACATCTATCCCTAATTCTTTCCAAGGTAATTTACTTGGGTCGCTTTCTTTGTAAATTTTAACAGAATGTCCTCCTACAATGATTTCATTTTCCTGAAAAGATATTTCGTCTACTTTATAGTTTCCATGAGATGTATCATATTTTAATAAGTAGGCAAGTTGTTCTGCATCGGTTAAATCATTAATGGCAACAACTTCAAAATTGCTATCACTTTCCATAATTCGAAATACTAGTCTTCCAATTCGTCCAAATCCATTAATTGCTACTTTCATTTCATTCCTCCTATTTCTATGTTTATTATAATGTTTTTTTATTTTCCTGTCTATACGATTTTACTATAGTTTACAGATTCTTTACTAGTAATTTGTCATGAAATTCCAATATTTTTGTTTTTTGCTTAATGTAGAAAACTGAATCACCTTAAAGGATTTTATTTGGGAATAATTTAATCTTAATAAAATGGACTTTTCTCTTTTTCTCTTTTCCTTTCCGTTCTGTTTTATCCCTACTCTATTTTTACCATAATTTGTAGATTTCAGGCAATTCTGTTCATCCTTCTTATAAAATGAGTCTAAGGGTGATGCTATGGAATACTATACGAGAATTAGAAATGCTAGAGAAGATAAAGATTGGAAACAATATGAATTTGCAAAAGAGGTTGGAATTAATCATAAAGCGTATAATTTTTATGAGACAGGAACAAGAAAAATTCCTTTGGATGTCATGGATAGAATTGTATCGAAATTAGAAATCAGTTTTGATTATGCTTTTGAAATTGATGGTGATTTAAAACATGATTACGTTTCTGCGAATATTCAAAACTTAGGAAAAAAGATGCGAGAAATTCGTAAGGAGAAAAAATTGTCACAGATTGCGATTAGTTCTCTTATTGGTTGTTCTCAACAAAGTTTAAGTCAATATGAAAAAGGGAAGGATATTCCTCCAGAAGTACTAAAGAGATTTTGTCAGGAATTTGGTCTATCTGCCGATGTTCTTTTAGAAAGACGAGAAGAAAAGTTATCCACAGATAATTGTGAATAACTTTTTTTATTCAAAGGAACTTCCCCCAATGAACTCTCTTAAAATTGAGTCTTTGGGAATGGATTCAGAAGGAATTGGTAAAAATACACGGAGGAAGTTGATTAACCGTTTGGCGTCTTCATAATATAAAGAGTCAACATCTACGGCATATAAAAGTGGTTCTGCATAAACTTTTAGTACACCAATTTCATAAATCATTGCTGTATTTAACGTATAATCCGCAGTATCTTGATAAGGGAAGATATTTTCTTCTTCTCCACTTCTTACATTTGCCCAACTTTTTAGAGTATCTTCTACGGAATATCCACGAGTTCTATTATCTCTTACGATTCTTCTTAACAGACGATTATCTGATGTTGAAATACGATTATGTTTATCCACATTAAGTTCAGTTAATGCCGCAAGATAAATTTTACATTTTACATGACTGGGAATATTTTCCAGGATTTTCGGATTAAGGGCATGAATCCCTTCAATTAGAAGAATTCCACCTTTCGGTAGTTTCATTCTAGAAGTAAACTCTTTTCTTCCTTCAATAAAGTCATAATGAGGAACTAAAACTTCTTTTCCCTCGATAAGTCCACTGATGGTATCATTAAATAATCCTAAATCTATGGCATTAATATTTTCATAATCTCTGCTACCGTCTGCTTTTAGAGGGGTTTGATTTCTTTCGACAAAGTAATCATCCATAGAAATGGTTATCGCGTTTTTTCCATAGCTCTTTAAGCAAAGTGCCAATTTATTACAAGTGGTTGTTTTTCCTGATGAAGAAGGCCCCGCCATTAAGACGATTTTAATTTCTGAATTGGCACTAATTTCGCTTGCTGTATAAAGAAGTTCTGCATTCTTTTTGGTTTCATCCATCATAATAATTTCGCCAATTTTTGATTTTGCCACTTCTTCGTTTAAATCTACGACATATTCTAATCCAATACTTCTAGCCCATGCTCTTGAAGTTTGGAATAATTCATATAGATTTTTTCGATGTTCATAAGATTTTATTCCCTCTTTATCATAAAGTGTTTTATAACTTAAGATAAATCCATGAGGATTCAAGTAGGTTAAGTTAAATAAAGACAAACATCCCGTTGAAGGGGCCATATAGCTATAAAAATAATCGTAATAATCTTCTAATTGGTATAAAGAAATAGAAGTATTGGTGTTGTACTTCATATTTCCAACTTTTTCTTTTTCTCCTCTTGCTTCATAGTAATCCATCGCATTCATCCGAGTAACATTTAAATGCGTGATTGGTAAATCTCTTTCTACAAGTTCTTGCATTTTGGTTTTGATGCGAAGAACAGTCTCTTCTGTAATTTCTTCTTCTGTCGTAATATAAAGCCCTCTATCTAAAGAATGATTTACCTTAAGTTCTCTTCCTGTTAACCCTTTATAACAACAAGATAGTAATAGGATTAAGGAATTGGTATAGATTTTGTTGGCGAGGCGATTTGAAATATCAAAAAATTCAATTTGGCATTTTTCTGTAATGCTCTCTGTCAACTCTTTGTATTCGTTATTGATTTTCGCAAGAATAATTGGATAATTGTAATCCCTTGCTACTAGTTTGGATACTTCAAGTAAAGAAGTTCCTGATTTTACCATATAGACGCGACTATTCACGACGATTTGAATATCATTTCCCATTCTATCACCTTTTTATTCTTATTCTAATATGAGTATAGCATAACTTTTGTCAAAATGCGAATATTTTTTTCAAAACTTGCCTATTATAGGGATAGGTGATGAAAAATGAATTTAGTTCCCGTTGTTGTGGATAAGGATGGTAGTGGAGAAAGAAGTTATGATATTTACTCAAGGCTTTTGAAAAATCGAATCATTATTTTAAGTGGAGAAATCGATGATACATTAGCCAATTCTGTTGTTGCCCAGCTTTTGTATTTGGACTCTTTGAACCATGATGATATTTCTATTTATATTAATTCTCCGGGTGGTTCGATTACTTCTGGTATGGCGATTTTTGATACGATGAATTTTGTCAAAAGTGATGTTTCTACCATATGTCTTGGGATGAGTGCTAGTATGGCTGCATTTTTGCTTTCTTGTGGAAAAAAGGGAAAACGCTATATTCTTCCCCATGCTGAGGTGATGATTCATCAACCACTTGGAGGTGCACAAGGGCAAGCAACAGAAATTAAGATTGCCGCTGAGCGAATTTTAAAATTACGGCACAAGTTGAATGAAATATTATCGAAAAATACAGGAAAACCTTTAGAAGAGGTTGAAGTTGACACCGAGCGAGATCATTTTTTAGATGCAAATGAAGCTTTAGAATATGGCCTCGTCGATAAAATTATTACACAAAAAGAAATCCATTAGTTATTTTCTTTCCTTAATTCCATTGAGCATTTTTGCTTTTTCATGGAATTTTTTTGTTGCGATTTTCAGAAATGTTTATTAATTTAAAAAAACGTATGAACACTTACTAGCATTCACACGATTTTCGAATGATTATTTTTTTCCTAAGCTTTTCATGCCTAATTTTACTAAAAGAAGAAGCGATAGAAATAGTCCTATCCATAATAGAGGATTCTTCTCATGATTTTCGATGAACTGTGGAAATTTTTGGATAAAATCCATAAAATCACGGATAACTTTCATCTATTTTAATGCCTCTATCATTCGTTTTACTTTTTCGATTTCAAGAGATGCTCCTCCAGCTAAGAATCCATCGGCAATACTTAAACTTAATTCTTTAATATTTTCATCATTTACACTTCCTCCATAGATAATGAATGGTTCATAGTGATAAATTTCTTTCATGTAAGATTTTATCCAATGAATCATTTCATCAATTTCCTCTACACTTAGTGCTTGTCCACTACCAATGGCAAAAAGAGGCTCATAAGCAATGATGATGTTTTCACTGATTAGACTATCGCCAAAGGCTTCTTTTATCTGTTGTTTTAAGTCAGTATAACGTGTTTCTACACTCTGTTCACCAATACAAAGAACGGGAATTAAGCCAGCTTCTACTGCATTTTCTAGTTTACTTCGAATTTGACTTGATTCTTCCTGATAAATTGCTCTTCTTTCTGAGTGTCCTACCAAAACATATGCTGCTCCTGAATTTTTTAACTGGGTCGCACTTACTTCTGAGGTCATGTTGTTTCTTTTACTTGCACTTACATCTTGACTCCCAACAGGAACATTTTCAGAAGTAAATAAGGGAATATAGATATTAGATGGGAAGACTACCAAATCTTTATCTTTGGGAATCTTATCTACATATCCTTCAATGTCTTTTAATAATAAATTCATTTTATGATTGAGAAATAATTTCTTCATTTTTCCACCTCGTCTTTTTCCCGTTTTACTTTGTTCACTAGTTTTTTAATCACAGGAACTGCTCCGGGATAATTTTTTATGGCATCTTCATAGACTTGTAAAATTGATTTCGCGTAATATTTCGAAGAATAGTTTTCTGAAGATAATCTAGCGTGTTGGGATAATTTTTCCAGTTTAATCGGATTTTTTCGGCACTCTTCAACAATTTCTCTAAGTTCTTTTTTTGTCCGGAAAAGTCGTCCGTTTTCCCCATCTTTAATTACCGTATTAAATGCTTCATCATCAATAGCAACGGGGGTAAGACCTGCTGCCATCGCTTCGATTACGGTTAACCCTTGCGTTTCTGATTTACTTGCAGTAACAAAGATATTTGCAAGTTGATAATAATTCGGAATTTCTTCCCAAGGGACGCGTCCGTATAAAATGATATTTTCTTCCATTTGATATTTTTTTACTAAGTTTCTATAGGCGTCAATATCTGGACCATCTCCGATAATTAAAAATTTTACTTTCTTTCTAACGGTTTCTTTTCGAATGATATCTCGGAGTGTCTCGATTAGATAAACAATATTTTTTTCTTCTGCTAAACGCCCTACAAAAAGTAAAATGAAGTCATCTTTTTCTATGCCAAGTTTTTTCTTTAGGGCACTTACTTCTTTTTCATTTACGGTTTCTTTAAAGAATCTTTCGACTTCAATTCCTGTCGGAACAATGTGAACATTTTTTTCCACTTTGTATTTCTTCTTGAACAAATCTCGTGTTTTTTGTGTTGGTACAATTAGTTCTGTTGCGGTTTTGTCACAGTAAAATAGGGTTAAATGTTCTACGATTTTTTTACTAGATTTATCAAAATAGCCTTTGGTAATATAATGAATGTAATCTTCATACATCGTATGATAGGTATGGACTAAAGGAATTCCTAGCTGTTTTGCAATAATTCGAGCGAAAGTTCCAATTCCAAATTCTGTATGAGAATGAATGATGTCTAAATTCCAACTTTTAACGATGTTGATTGCGCGAATCGGGTAAATTCCTGTTAAGCGGTAATCATAAATACCAATGGGTACTCCCGGAATTCTTACGACTTTTTTATCATTTTCAAATTCGTATTTAAGACTTTCTGGGTTTACTGTGACGACAAAAACTTCGTGTCCTTGTTTTTCTAATGCCCGCCTTAGCATATGGACACTTGTCGATACGCCATTAATAAATGGTGGATAAGTATCTGTAAATAGACCAATTCTCAAAGTTTACACGTCCTTTCTTATATTTACTACAATGGCACCAATTACCATTGGTATATAATATGTTATCGCTCTCCAAATTAGGAGTGTTGCAGAAAGAATACTTCCAGTAATGAAGTTACCAAAGAATTGTAAAAAGCCAAATTCAATTCCTCCACTTGCCCCAGGAATCGGTACGAATGCGCCGATGATTGCTACATAGCTTGTGGCAACAATGGTGGGAATGATTAGTAAGTCTACCGAAATGGATAAAGATTTAGCAACAAAGAAAGGAATTAGGTAATAAGAGATAAGACCCAAAATATTGTAAAAGTATCCTTGAACGCAAAGTCTTTTGTGGGTCTTGATAAACATTGCTCCCTTGTTGAAATCATTGCATCGTTCTAACCATTTCTTTTTTGTTTTTTCTTTATCTTTTACGATTTTAAATTTGGCGAAAATATCGATTCCGTGTTTAATGAAAAACTGATTAAATCGATTAGAAAAGCTAACGACAAAGAGAAAAATCATCACAAAGGTATTAATTAAAAATCCAATCGTCACTAGTCTTTTTAATATTGGTGATTGGGCAAAGTAGTTATAGTGATGATTCATGGCAAGGGAAAAGAGTCCAATCGTAATCAAGGCACTTTGGTATAAAATAAAGTTTTGCATAATTGCGTTCGTTGCTTTAGTTATGCGGAATCCATCTTTATTTAAGTAGTAAACTTGCATTGGTTGTCCACCACTAGAAAAAGGAGTAATCCCATTAAAGAATTTACTGATTAAGTTTAAGTTTAACGTATTTTTAAAGCTATAGTTTTCCTGATAGCTTTTTAGTATTTGATGAAAGGCAAGACTTTCAAAAAGGAGTTGTAATACTTCGATAAAAATTGCCAAAGCAATCCAAAGTGGATTCATGTTTCCTAATAATCCGGCAATGCTTTCAAAATCATCTTTTAATACGAGAAATAATACAAGTAAGGTAATACTTGCAAGGATAATTCCATTTTTTCTGATATTTTTCATTTGCTTTGCTCCTATTTGTCAGTAATTACTTTAAGTCCTGGTAACTCTTTTCCTTCTAAATATTCAAGTGTTGCCCCACCACCGGTAGAAATGTAGGTAACTTTTTCTTCAAATCCTAAATGTTTCGCGGCAGAGGCAATATCTCCTCCACCTAGAATGACTTCTTTTTGAAGTTTTGTTAGGTAATCTAAAATTTCTTCTGTTGCAACTTGATATTTTTCAATTTCTACAACACCTAAAGGACCATTCCAAAATATGGTGTTTGCACTTTCTAATTGTTCTTGATATAGTTTTATCGTTTCAGGACCTAAGTCAAATGCTTGTTCTTCTTGCTCTATCGATGAAAAATCTACAATTCGGCTTGGAGACGCTTCTGTCATTTCACAAGAAACGTGAGCATCAATGGGAAGGACAATTTTCTCCCGAGCAATTTTTAGCATCCGTTCACAAAATGCCAAATTTTCAGAATCTACTAAACTCTTTCCCACTTCTTTTCCCTCAGCTTTTAAAAAAGTAAATGCCATTGCACCACCGATTAAAATTTTATCGCATTTTAGGACTAAGTTTTCAATCACACCAATTTTATCAGAGACTTTGCTTCCTCCTAGGATAGCAACAAATGGTCGTTTAGCGTCTTCTAATTTTTTTAAGTAATTTAATTCTTTTTCCATTAAGAAACCTACACCATTAGGTAGGAGTGCACCAATTCCTACATTGGAAGCATGGGCTCTATGTGCAGTTGCAAAGGCATCGTTGATGAAGATATCTCCTAAACTTGCCCAATAGGAAGCGAGGTTTTTATCGTTCGTACTTTCTTTTTTACCTTCTAAATCTTCATATCTCGTGTTTTGTACGAGGAGAACTTGCCCGTTTTCTAAAGAGGCAACATCATCTTCTAATTCTTTGCCTCTGGTTACAGAACTAAAAAGAATTGGTTGATTGAATATTTTTGAAAGATGTTCTGCAACGATTTTGAGGTTATTTTTTGCTAAATCTTCTTCTGTTTTTACTCGTCCTAAATGGCTTAGTAAAATTACCTTTGCTTGATTTTTAACGGCATAGTTAATTGTGGGAAGACTTTTTTGAATTCTACTATCATCTTGAATCGTTCCATTTTTGATGGGTACATTAAAATCGACGCGAATGATTACTTTTTTTCCCTCTAATTCATAATCTTCAATTGTTTTTTTCATTATCTTCTACCTTCTTCTAGTTTTAGTATATCACAAAATTTATTATTTTTACTAGAACTTGACGTTTTTAGACACAAAGAAAAAAGGCAGTTACGCGAAATGACTGCCTTTTTCTTTACTTTTTGTTCTCGATTTACGCCTCAGTCAAGGTTTTTACTGGTGCAATTTCTTCGATTTTTTCTTGCTTTATGATGCCTTCTCTTAGGATAATTACTTTTTCATCACTGACTTGAACGATTGTAGAAGTCGCATCATTATGGATATCTCCACTATCGATTAGATAATCGACTTTTCCATCTAATTCATGGATGACATTTTTAATCTTACTTCCCGTTGGACTTCCAGAAAGGTTCGCACTAGGAGCAACAATAGGAACATTTGCCATTTTTGCCAAATGATAAGCGAGCCCATTTTGGATGAGACGAAACGTAACGCATTCATCTTTCGATGATATGATTTCTGGCAAGACATTTTTCTTTTTTCTAAATTTTATCGTTAATGGTCCTGGCCAGAAAGTATCGATTAACTTTTGCTCTATTGGACTGATTTCCTCTACGAGTTCTTTTAGCATTGAAATATCTGAAATTAATACGATTAATGGTTTATTTAGTGGTCTATCTTTGATTTCATAAATTCTTTTACAGGCTTTTTCGTCAAAGGCATTTGCTCCCATTCCATAAACTGTGTCCGTTTTGAATACGACAATTTTTCCTTGTTTAATTGCTTGGGATATTTCTAAAAGCATGTCATTATCAATATCTTTTTCTTTAATATGTTTCGTCATCATTAAACCTCATTTATTCTAGAAAATACCTTCTATTCTTTCTTCTTCATCTAATTTAATTTTTTCGTAGTTTGCACATTTAGGAAGGCCTGGCATTGTTAAAATATTATTTAAATAAACGACAATCATTTCAGAACCATTCAAAACGTCAATATCTCTTACGGTGATTGTAAAATCTTTTGGGTATCCTAATTTTTTCGCATCATCCGATAGAGAAGCTGGTGTTTTAGCAACACAGATAGGATATTTCTTCATTGAGGATTTTAAATTCTTTATTTTTTCTTTGGCTTTTTCTTCATAGTGAATATCTCTTGCATGATAGATTTCTTTTGCCAAATGTGCTAACTTTTCTTCTAAACTTTCTTCTAGGTCATATAGGAATTGTGTTTCTTTTTCTTCTTTTATTAACGTTAAAACTTTATTGGCTAAATCTATACTTCCTTCTCCACCATCTTTGTAGGATGTGGTAATGCTAAAAGGAACCTGCTTTTCGTTACAGAAGGCTTCTACTTTTTCTACTTGTTCTTCTGTATCGGTATCATACTTATTGAGCACAACAATCAAGTTCGTACCAAATTTTTGTAAATTTTCGATGTGGGCTTCTAAATTATCCAATCCACCATTATATTCTAGTGCCTTAATTGTCGTAACGAGAACGATGGCACTTGGTTTGATATTTGCTTTTCTACATTTAATATCTAGAAATTTTTCTGCTCCAAGGTCAGAGCCGAATCCTGCTTCTGTGACAACATAATCAAAAAGATTTAGTGCTGTTTTGGTGGCTTTAATACTATTGCATCCAAGAGAAATATTGGCAAATGGTCCTCCGTGTAAAATTACCGGATTATTCTCTAGTGTCTGAACAAGATTTGGCTTAAATGCCTCTTTTAAAAGAACTGTCATCGCTCCTTGTACATTTAAGTCTTTCGCATAAATTTCCTCATGATTTTTGTTATAACCGATGATGATTTCTCCAAGTCGTCGTTCTAAATCTTTTAAATCACTAGCAATACAAAATACGGTCATGACTTCACTTGCAGCGGTAATTTGAAAGTTTTCTTCTCTATTTTCTAAAGTTACTCTTCTTAATGCTCGTTCATTTAAGTCTAGGCATCGCTTAAATCTTACTTCTTGGATTCCTAGTGAATTTCCTTGAAATATGTGGTTATCAATTGCACTTGCTAATAGGTTGTTAGCAGAAGTGATGGCATGGAAGTCTCCTGTAAAATGAAGATTAATCTCTTCCATTGGTACAACTTGGGCATACCCCCCACCGGTTGCACCGCCTTTTAATCCAAAAACTGGTCCAAGAGAGGGTTCTCTTAGTGCTGCTCCTGCTCTTTTTCCTAGCTTGCATAAAGCGTCTAATAAACCGATACTGACGGTTGTTTTTCCTTCACCAAATGGCGTTGGATTGGTTGCGGTAACTAAAATTAGTTTCCCCTCTTTTGCTTGAATACTCTGATTTTCTATTTTTGCTTTGTATTTTCCATAGGGTTCAAGGGATTCTTGTATTCCTATTTTTTTTGCTACTTCTATGATTGGTAACATTTCTTTACTTCTTGCAATTTCAATATCTGTCATTTTATATCTCCTCTCTTAATTTATTTTTTATTATTTCTAAAATCCACCAAATGATGATGATTACCCATAGTGGCAAACTTTCGATACCAATTAAAATCGCCATAAGAAGTAGTAGGATGATAGAAGAAAACAGATATAAATTCTTTGTCTTTCGCATTTCTTTGATTTTATAATACACGCTCATCAATTTCGTCATATCGCAGCCTAGTAAATAAATATCCCCATATTTTTCTACGTTTTTTAACGTATCTATCAAGATTACCGTAACATCTACTTCTTTATATAATTCTTTGTCTAGCAAGGAAGAAGCGATAAGGGCAGTTTTTCCTTTATGCTTTTGTTTAATATAACGAATCCAGAATTTTTTTTCTTCCACGGTTAAGTTTGAATATTTATCTTTTATTTCAAGTTCTTTTCCAATTGCACTAACAATTCTTTCATTATCACTAGAAAGAATTGCCAAATGAGCATTGGTTTCTTTTTTTAATTCGCCGATTGCGACTTTAGTGGCATACTTAATTCCATCAGAAATCACGATGCTTCCAATTCCCACTTTATCTACAGCAACATAAATAATCGTCCCAATATTTAAGTTTTGTTCTATTTCTATTTTGTTTTCTTTCATAAATACGAGCGTGCCAAGATGTATTTTTTTACCATCAATTTTATAGGTAATCCCCCGATTTTCATGCAACTCATATGATTTTATCTTTTTTTCTATAATTTCTATTTTCTGATATTTTTCTACTAATCTTTTTATCGGATGATTGGTGTAATGAAGACCGTAGTTTAAATAATATAAAAGTTCTTCTGGATTTTCGGAATCAATTTCTGTAATTCGAAACTCTCCTACGGTTAGTGTTTTGGTCTTTTCAAATAAATAATTTTTTATCTTACAAATTTCATATAATTTATCTTTATCATTTACAATAATTTGTTCCTTTAATAGTTGAATTGGTACATTTTTCAGAAGAAGTAAAATCATCTGAAAGGGATTTATAGTAAAGATAAGAACAATAATTAAAATAGAGTTAGGTAAATCGCTAGCTTGATAATTCCCTGTTGAGAGTGCTACTAAATTGATGCCTATGGTTGAAAACACGACGATTTTTTGTAGTAACGCAGTCAAATTCAAAATATTTTCTTCTTGTTTTGACAATGTTTGTTCAAGTTCATTTTTCTTTTTTTCAAAGGTTGCATATTCGGTATTTTTATAAGGTCTTTTTACTTCTATTTTCGCTAGTTTAGTTAAGCATTGATAACCAGCTTTTATTTCTCCTTCATTTTTTACCACAATTTTTTGTTGCTTCTCATTCAAAAAGTATGCTTTTGGCATTTTTAAAATTCCATCAAAGAAAAGAATTTCCCCCTTTTTTAAGGTTTTTATTTGTCCTTTTTTGACTCCTTTTTTATTTTGTTGAACCACAGAATTTTTACTTTGATTATCGCTCATTTTTTTTAAATAAAAAAGACAAGCAGATAGTGTGGACTCTTCAATTCTTCCAAGGAGTAAAAATAGGATAATGGCAAAAATGATTAAAGTTTCTTCAAACGGTATTTCTTTTCTTTTTTTGCTTAATATTTGCAAAAGAAAGCCCCCCATTAAGAGTACCGTAGAAATTATTTTTAATATATTTACATAAAGAAAGGGTTTTTGAATCACTAGTGCACAAATATATATCATTAAAGCAATGAGAAATTTCTGCATAGAGGAATTTAGTTTTTCATTGGTTATTGTTTCATGGTTATGATTCATGTTTATCCCCCTTTCATGATTACTTATTTATTATATCAAAGGGCTATCTTCTTTGTCAAAGTCACCCAATTTGCTTCTGATAACTTTTTTTGATTTCCTTTGTTTGGCGAAGGAGTATCTGCGGTGCAAAAATAAGGTCATATTCTTCTTTTTTCATCATCAGGTTGCGATTAATATCGATGATTATATTCTCATCATCAACTTCAATCCAGCTATTTAGTACTTTACTATTTTCTAAGCAAGAGTTCACATATCCGACAATTAAAGTACTACCTTCCGTCCAATATTTCTTTACCATCGGATACTTTTCGTGAAATTTTAAAGAAACCAAGCGAAAAGAGGATGTTTTATCGCATCTATCCTTAACCATAGAAAAATCAAATTCTATCTCCTTGTATTTGACATGATAGGAATTCTTGGTAACGAAAATTAATTCTAAATCTTTATCACTTAGTGCTAGTGTTTGACTAATTACATCACTGCACAATTGGTAAAGTAGTCCAATGAGGTAATGATTACTTTGGCTTGCCTCTATTCTTCTTTCCATAAAATCCCCTCTTTTGATTTTCTATTATATTCTTCTTTCTTTGAGATGTCAAACATTTTTTCGAAATTTTCCACAATCGATGTGAATATATTTTTATCTTAATTCAGTAAAGAAAAAACTGCCTTTTCTAGCAGTTTTTCAGTTTTACTTCTTTCGAATTATCATTTCCTCTTGATTGTTATCAACATCTAAAATTAATGTATCTCCGAATTTTATTTCATTTGCAATTAACAACCGAGAAAGTGGAGTTTCTATTTTTCGACTCACAATTCTTTTTAATGGTCTTGCTCCGTACGTAATATCATACCCATCTTCAGTTAATATTTTTCTCGCATTTTCTGTTAATTCTAATTTAATGTTTAAATCTTTTAGACGAAGTTCAATTTCATGAATAATTTTATCTAAAATTTTGGTAATGTTTTCTTCTGTTAATGCATTAAATACGACGACTTCATCGATTCGATTGATAAATTCTGGACGAAAATAGTTTTTTAACTCTCCTGTTACCTTAGAAGTATCTCCTTCTAAGATATGCTCACTACCAATATTAGAAGTCATAATAATAATCGTATTTTTAAAGTCTACTAAACGACCATTAGAATCTGTTACTCTTCCGTCATCTAAAATTTGTAGAAGTAAATTTAATACATCGGGATGTGCTTTTTCTATCTCATCAAATAAAACAATACTATAAGGATTACGTCTTACGGCTTCGGTTAATTCTCCACCTTCATCATATCCAACATAACCAGGAGGAGCACCAATTAAACGAGAAACAGAGAATTTTTCCATATACTCACTCATGTCAATGCGAATCATATGTTTTTCATCATCAAATAATTCATAAGCAAGACTTCTTGCTACTTCTGTCTTTCCTACTCCTGTCGGTCCTAAAAATAGGAATGAACCAATCGGTCGATTTGGGTCTTTAATCCCACTTCTACTCCTTAGAATCGCATCACTCACTAAGCTTAGTGCATTCTCTTGCCCAATGACGCGTTTTTCTAAATTCTCTTTTAATCGTAATAATTTTTCTTTTTCTCCACTAACTAATTTACTAACCGGAATATTGGTCATTTTCGAAATGACTCTAGCAATATCGTCTACTGTAACAACATCACTTAATAGTGTATTTTCTGTACTCTTTTTTAATTCTTCTAATTCTTTTTCTAGTTTGGGAATATCTCCATGTCTTAAGCGAGCAGCACTTTCTAAATCGTAGTTGCTTTCTGCTTTTTCTAATTCGAATTTTGCTCGTTCAATTTCTTTCTTCTTTCCTTTAATTTTTTCATTGATGTCTTTTTCCTTATTCCAACTAGCATTTAGTTCTTTCTCTTTTTGCTTGTTTTCTTCTAATTCTTGATTAATTGTTTCTAAGCGTTTTTTTGAAAGTTCATCTTTTTCTTTCTTTAAGGATTCTTTTTCGATTTCTAAACGCATGATGTTTCTTGATAGTTCATCTAATTCTGTCGGAACAGAATCCATTTGTACGCGAATTGTAGCACAAGCTTCATCAATCAGGTCGATTGCCTTATCTGGTAAATATCTATCGGTGATATAGCGATTAGACATCGTTGCTGCTGAAATCAAGGCTTTGTCTTGGATTGATACTCCATGATGAATTTCAAATCTTTCTTTAAGTCCTCTTAAAATCGTAATTGCATCTTCTACGGTTGGTTCTTCTACCTTTATTTTTTGGAACCGTCTTTCTAGTGCACCATCTTTTTCAATATATTTTCGATATTCATTTAGTGTAGTTGCACCAATGACATGAATTTCTCCTCTTGCTAAGAGTGGCTTTAAAATATTTGAGGTGTCCATTGCTCCTTCTGCACCAGTTCCTACAATCATATGGATTTCATCAATAAACATGATGATTTCTCCTTCGGATTTTTTTACCTCATTTAATACATTTTTGAGTCTTTCTTCAAATTCTCCACGATATTTTGCACCAGCAATTAAAGAAGCCATATCTAATTCCCAAACTTTTTTGTTTTTCAAACTAGAAGGAACATCCCCTTTGATAATTCTAAGGGCAAGACCTTCGACAATCGCTGTTTTTCCTACTCCAGGTTCCCCAATTAATACTGGATTATTTTTGGTTTTTCTAGAGAGTACTCTCGTAATACTTCGAATCTCTTCATCTCTTCCAATTACGGGGTCAATTTTACCGATTCTGGCATCTTCTGTAATCTCTCTTCCATATTTTTTTAATACATTTTCTTGTTCTTCATTTTGATTTGGATACATATTTATCCCCTCTTTCACTTAATCATTATACATTATTTTTAGCACTTGTCAAGCTAAAGTGCTAATTTCGACATTTTTGTACTTGTTCGGTGTTCATCTTTTGTTCTTAGTTTTTCTTTTATTAACTTTTTGTTAATTTTCTTGTTGTGTTATTGCCAACGATATATTATAATTAGGTATATAAAAAAGAAAGGAGGACGAATTAATGGATGATGAGAAAAGAAAACAGTTTTTTATTGAAGCAAAACTGCCTTCAGGGGAAAAGGTAACCACTGTTTTTGATATGAATGTCCCATTTGACCTTACTGAGGAAAACTTTATGACTCTTCTAAATGGACTCACGTCAATTTTTGAGTTATGCAAAGAAAATGAAAAATCGTAGAGTTTCCAACAAAAAAAGTCACATCGAATATGTGGCTTTTCATTTTGATAATCGGTGAATCTTATCTCGTATGCGGAACTTCTGCGGATTCTGATAAACTTGTCTCTTCTGGTTCTCCAGGAATGAACTTATATTGGTTCATCCCAGTACCTGCAGCTGCCAAATAGGATTGCTGAGGATTTGCAACAGTATCCGTACCTATCACTGCACTTGGTTCCACATATACTGGCATAGTAGGTGTTTCTGGATGTGGTGTAGGAATAAAGTCATCTCTTCTTCCAGCTTGGTTTGTCGTACTAAAACTTTGTGTCATCGGGTTGAATATTTCACTGTCTTGTTCACCTATACCAGTAGTAGGCATAAAACTTTGGTTGCTAACCTCTTCAGTTACTGGTTTAGTAAATTCTGAAATTGGATTTACTCTTTGGTTTAAACCATTTTCTTGTTTTTTTACTTTGTATCTTAATCCTTGTTGCTTTCCATAATGGTAAATATTTTTAATACTTTGGTCTTGTGAATTTTCCCAAGATTCATCGTAGGGAATTGCTCCTAATATTACAGGTTCTCCTGCATAATGGTTAAAACTACTCTCATATACTTTTACAACCATCATAGCGTCTAATGGATTCATCATACCCTGCCTCCTTATCTTAATTTAATTATCTAAAGAAATGGTGCGATTGTCAAGAAAAAACTTATTTTCCCTTCATTTTCTACTTTTTTTCTGTCAAATTCTGTCATCAAAAAAGAAGCATTACTCTTTTTCTCCTAAGAGTTTGATTGCTTCTTTTAATTGATTATCATTTTCTTCAACAGGATTTTCATAGTAGATACTATCTAAGGTTACTTCTTTCGTCGGTGTTACTCCGGTTTCATGAATCCAATTTCCATTTGGTGTTAACCACTTTTGAATCGTATATTTTACGGTAACTCCACTAGATAAATCATAAGCTTTTTGTACGGTTCCTTTTCCATAAGAATGAACACCTACAACTTCTCCTCCGACATAACTTTCTTTGATTGCCGATGCTAGAATTTCTGATGCTGATGCACTCGCTTGATTAATGATTACTGCAACGGGATAAGTTCTACTGGCATTTGTATTATCTTTGATTATTTCTATATTTCCTTTGGTATCTAACTGATAGATATTATCTCCTTTTTTTAAGAAGAGGGAAGCAATGTCTTTTACGGTTGATAAATATCCTCCGGAGTTATTTCGTACATCGATGGCAAGTGCTTGAATTTCTTCTTTTTCTAGTTCTAATAGGGCCTGTTCAAATTGTTTTGTCGTATTTGCTGCAAAGATATCAATTCGGATATATCCGATTTTCTTCTCATTTTCAAGATAAGTTTTATGATAAACTGAACTAATTTCCACATTTTCTCTAATGACGGTTACTTCTAGTTCTTCTTCTCCACGTTTTACTGTAATTAAAACACTAGTTCCTGCTTTTCCTTTAACCTCAGAAGATATCTGTTGTAAGGTTTTATCCCCAATTTCTACCCCATTGATTTTTAAAATCACATCTCCTACTTGTAATCCTGCTTTTTGTGCTGGACCATTTTCGAATGGATTGGAAATAATTGTAGTTCCATCGGTCATTCGTCTTATTTCACTACCGATTCCTACATATTCACCTTCTACTTTTTCGTTAAATTCTTCACTTGTTTCTTGGTCCATATAAACTGAGTATTTATCTCCAAGATAACCAATCATTCCTTTAATTCCGGCATCTAGTAATTTTTTTTCATCGACTTCTTCATAGTATTCTTCTTTGATATTGTTATAGGTATTTACGAATTCTTTTAGTTCACTTGGAATACTTGTAATAATTTCATTTTTATTCGCAACTGCATAGGTTAAGGCACTTCCTAATAATCCCCCAAAGCAAAGGGTAATGAACATAATAATGACGACTTCTAAAACATTAAATCCACTTGGTTTTTCCACAATTACTTCAATAACTTCAGGTTCTTTTTTCTCTATTTTTTTCTCTTTTTTTTCTTCGTTTGCCTTAACCTGAGTCTTTTCTTCTGCTAGAGGAGTTTCTTTTTTTGGTTTTTCCTCTTTTGCTACCTTCGTTGTTTTTTTCTCCTGGCTCGTATTTACTTTGCTCGGATTTTCTTTTTTCCCTGTTTCTTTTGTGGATTCTTTTTTCTTTGCCCCATTACTTCTCTTTTTTGGCGTTTGTTCTTTATTATTTTTAGGTGTTGAATTTTCTTCTTTTTCTACTGTTTTTTTTACGGCACGCTTTTTTTTATTTTCCTCTTCCATCTTGCACCTCTTTATACTTTCTATTTCATTTTATCACAACTCTGATAAATTTAGAATAATATTATGAAAAAATTCGAAAATTTTTACTTTTCGAATTTTCAGTTTTTTACTGTAATTAGGGTTAAAAATGTTCGCGGTGTTCTATATCCCTAAGATTTATTTTTTCTTATCTTGTGCTATTTGCCAAACGTAGCTTTTCATCGTTGTATCGTTTTAGTTCAATCAATGCACTTTTCTTCACTTCATTAGAAACATCTTTATCGAGCATAATTTGATAAAAGGCTTGGAATTCATCTTGGTCAAAACGAGAATTTCCTTCTTTTGTATTTAATTTGGTTATCATACTCTCTAAACTATGAATCGTATTTCCACAGATTTCTATTTTTTGTTCTACGACTTTGAGTTCTTTTAATTTAATGTTTAGTGTCGCTTGTAAGGTCATTTTTCCTTCTTTGGCATTTCTCATTAATCCTCTTAAGGTGTTGACTTGTTTTTCTGTCATTTCTACTTTTAAACTATTTTCATATTTTGCTTTTAGGACTAATTTAATTACACGAATATCTTCTAATAGTTTATCTTTTGCTAAATTTTCCCCTAATAAGTGGTTATCTGCTAAAATGTCTACAATAGCTTCAGGAGTTAAATTTTTAAAATTGTTCATATCTTGTTCTACGTTTTTTAATAGATTTTCTAGTGTTGAAACATCGCTTTCTAATTTTTTGATTCTATCTGGATTATGGGCTTTTTGCATTGTTTCATATTCTTTGTACAACTTCTCTAGTTTTAATCTTATGATTTCTTCTAATTTCATTTTATCTACCCTCCATTTCTTTTTATACTGCTACTAAAACACTTTCACTATCTTCAATTTTTGCTGGAGATGCCGTTTGTACGTAAACGCTATCTGCAGTTTTGATGGTTAAATCTTCTTGTGGTTCTTCTTCGATTCTTATTGGCTTTTTGATTCCTTCTTTACAGCTTTTATAGGCCTCTTTCATTAATACATCAATTTTTTCTTCTTCTGTTAACGGACTAAATTCTAGAAGTCTTAAAAAGTAATCAAAGCTATAGTCTTCGTCTTTCGTAATTTTATGACATTCATTTAAGGAATCTTCTATATTTTTTTTGCTATTTACATCTTTTTTTGTTTTATCTAGAAAGTCGTTTACTCCACTACTACTAGCAATTTTTTCTTTGGCAAGAGATACTTGTTCGATATCTGGTGCTCCGTTTTGTACAAAGAAGTTGATGATATCGATTTGTTCTTCTGTTGCTTTATCTACTGCCTTTAATATTTCTTTCGCATTTAAAACGTCTTCTATGTTACCTGACGATTTAGCTTTCTCAATTGCAGCTCTATAGGCAAGTCGACTATCAATTTGCTTGTTATTTAGCTCTAAGGTCTTGATGTAATCACTAATTACTTTCGAAAATTTACTGCTAGATTCTCTGACTACTTCGTTTGTATACATCTTCATGCACCTCTTTCTATCTTTAATATACATTATACTATGAGAAGGGGTATCCGTCAATTATTATCTCGCAATTTTCATAAGAAAAAAATACCCAGGTTTTGGATATTTTGCTTTTTATCTGGCGCCTCAACTAGGACTTGAACCTAGGACCCCTTGATTAACAGTCAAGTGCTCTAACCAACTGAGCTATTAAGGCAATTGCGAAGGAATTTTTTTCCCTCGATGATTATTTGGAAAGAAGGGCTTTGATTTTTTCTTCTCCTTCTACACGCTCTACTACTTTTCCGTTTTTGATTTTTAATACTGTTGCTCCATTGACTTTTAAATCACTAATTTTACTTGGTTTTTCGGTGAATTTTTCTGCTTCTTCAGCAATAATTTTCTTGTTAAATGCACTGTCTAGGTCTACTAAATATACAGGAAGAGATTTTTCTTCTTTACTGTAGGTATCTTTTAAGCTGATATATTTAGAGGCATTTTTATCCGTAAAGGCAAAAGTCATTACATAGTATTCTTCTTCTTTACGATTCATTATTTCCCCAGCGATAATCTCTTCATATTGAATCGTTGGTTCTTTGATTTCTTTTTTCTCGCTACCAAGTTTAATTTCTCCTGTTGCTAGAGCAGTTAATAAATATACTAAAGTAAGGATTACCACTACAGTAACCGCTATTTTTACTACTCTCTTGGTTTCCTCACTATAAGTAGTTTTACCATAGAATTCTTTTTTATTCATTGTTTTTGTATTTTTTTTCTTTGTTTCTTTTTTCATGATTGTATCTCCCACCTATAGTCATTATACCATGGGTTGAGTAAAATTGTAAATAAGCTTTTTTTAACTATTCTTGGGGAGATATCTCTTTTTGACTTATCGATTAGTTGAAGGATAGAAAAAGGACATTTTTTCATGGTTTTTCTTTTCACCTTTGGTTATATTAGGAGTATATACTTTTTTTCAGAGACAAAGATTCTCAGAAATAAAAATGGAAAAAAGTAAGAATGTTCTCTTACTTCATCGTTGGAATTGCACTAACGCTTCTGGCAATATCTAAAAGTTCATCTTGACTCATTACATCACTGACTAAGTAGTAATCTACTCCTCCGCTTGCCCAAGTCACAGATGTATCGGTTAATGCAGCAATGGTATCAGTTAATATGCAAGGTTCTCCAAAGGTAGGAATAATTTCTAATTCTTTAGGAATACTAGAAGTTTCCTGTACTAGCAAAAATGGTTTTTCGCCATCGAAAGTCATGATTACTCTTTCTCCATCATCTTTTTTGATTTTTTCCTGATTGGCTAATGCTGTTCCACTTGGTATATAAAGGGGATAAATAAAATCGTCTAATATGGAAGTAGTCTCAGATTGATTATTTGATTCATTTCCATTTGGTGATGGTGTTGGTGTTGCGCTTGGATTTGGACTTGTGCTCGGATTAGGCGTTGCACTTGGATTTGGACTTGCTGATGGAGATGTACTTGGACTTGGTGTAGGCGATGGTGTTGGTGTTTGTTCTTGTTTGATTTTCATAATGCTATTTAGGTCAAAAGTTCCACTTTCGATGTTTGGCGATGTATCAATATTCGTAAAAGTCATTTTCATTTGCGTAATATCACTTTCATCTACGACTTTCACTTCTTTTAAATTTGAATCTTTATCGACGATTACCACTTGTCTTACGAGTCTTCGATTGTTTGGATAATTTACTTTTACGGTAATCATGTAGCTATTATCTTTTTCTACTAAGTCTCGTTCTTTATCATTTTTGATATCGTCAATAATCGATTTAATTAGATAGACTTGGGAATTATTGTATGGCCAATCACTTTGAAATTTAAAACTTTTATTTAAACTTGGTGTTAAAACATAGACCACAAAAGGTTTAACTTTTTACTATAAATTAATAACCATTTTCCAATGATTTGAACTTATAATATATTGTTATATTCTTATTCTCATCTATCTCTATTTTATCAAGAAGACTTGATAATAACTGAATACTTGGTTTCTCCATTTCCAAATAGTCCTTAATAATCTTATCGTACTTCTTTTCAATACCCGTGATATTATTCTTTATATTATATATCTTAGTATTTATTTCTTGTATTTCTTGCTGCTTCAACAAAGTTTCTTCAGTGATTCTATTACTCATACGTTTATACATTTCTAAATCAATATTACCTTCTAATTTATCATTATATAAATCTTCTTTCTTTTTACTACTGAATTCAACTTCATTTTCTAATTTTTTTAACTTCATTTCTAATTCAGTTAAAAGTTTCTTAGTTTTATCATTATTTTGTAAAACACTTTTTAAATCGTTAGTTTTTAGATACTTCTTACACTTCTGTTTTATATCATTAAGAACTAATTCTTCTAATTCATAGTATTTCACATTATGAGGAGTACAGACATCATACTTCTTGTGTTTAGACCAAAAATTACAATTACCATAGCATCTAGTAACCTCTCCCTTTTTCTGAGTTGTTGCGGTATATAATCTAAACCCTATTGTATGACCACATTCTTTACAATAAACAAATCCTTTTAATAATATATCTTGAGTATTCTTACCTTGATTCTTGTTTCTATTATAAATATCTTGAGCCAGATTAAAAGTTTCTCTATCTATTATAGCGGGACATTTTCCTTCACATATTATCCAATCTTCTTTTTTTGGTCTTATTCTTCTCTTTGATTTATAACTTGGTTTCTTCGTTCTTCCTTGTGTTAAATCTCCAACGTAGGTAGGAAGTTGTAACATATCACTTATAGTTCTTAAATCCCATATACCATATGCTGCGGACTTCTGACCTACATTAAGATTTTTATAAACACTTGGAATAGGAACGTGTTCATCAGTTAATATTCTAGATATTTCCGAAATACCTTTACCACTAACAAATAAATTAAATATTCTTCTTACTACCTCTGCTGCTTTTTCATCAACTAACAATTTATATTTATTGTTAGGGTCCTTGATATAACCATAAGGAGCGGTTTTACCTAAAAAATTCCCTTGACTTCTCTTACTGTGAACACTGGCTTTCATTTTCTTTGAAGTATCTCTTACGTGTTTTTCATTAAAGTAACAATTTAAAGGTATCATTTCATTTGAAGTATTATATTCATCAAACGTATCTACATTATCTAATATGGCGACATATCTAATTCCCATTTCATCAAAATAATCTAAATATCTAAGTTGTTGACCTTCATTCCTTCCGAATCTTGATAAATCCTTAGTTATAATCATATTAATACGTTTATTTTCAATATCATTGATTAACCTGTTCCAACCTTCACGATTATAAAACTGCGTACCACTGACACCATCATCAACGTACTCATCTATATACAATAGATTATTATCTCTTATATATTTGTGAATAATATCTCTTTGATTACTGATACTTCCACTTTCACCCTTCAATTCATCCTCACGAGACAATCTTAAATAAATACCTACTCTAAACACTTCATTACCCATTTTTAATCATCTCACTTTCATAAATAACAATACATTTTAGTACCTTTACTATCCCTCAATTATCCATTTTGGACAACTGTTTCACTGTAATATAGGACTAAAAATTGTTCTATAATCTCTTGAAGAGTTTTACCTTCATCATTAAAAACTACGTTTTCTATTTTCATATATCCACCTTAGTTAAACATATGAAATCTAAATCAAATATTGATAAAGAATTTATGACAATTTTTATCACATTTTGATATGATGAAGTAATTCCTTGTTTAAATAAATGTAATTTACTACATTTCACAACACCCCCCTTTTATTAAATTTTTCTTTTTTTAAGTGCATCTCTTATCCTTTCATTTCTACTTCATTAATAATTT